>LKMS01000078.1 GCA_001563965.1 Haloferacaceae archaeon PL-Br10_E2g29
CGATCCGCGCGCCCTCCAGTGCGGTGTCGTCGACTGCCTCGACGAACGACTCGCCGGACCACTCGGCGTGAATGGCGGTCGCCTCGTCAGCTGGATCGAAGCCCACGATCACATCCAACAGCCGGGCAAGATCGTCGACGGTTCGACACATCGGTCCGGGGGTGTCCTGTTCGGCGACTAACGGCGACATCCCGGTTCGGCTGATCAGTCCGGTCGTGACCCGGAGACCGAACAGATTGCAGAACGAGGCGGGCACACGGATCGACCCGCCGGTATCCTCGCCGATGCCGACGAGGCCGAGGTTGGCGGCGATGCCCGCGGCCGTGCCGGCGCTTGACCCGCCGGAGTCACGGGTCGGCGCATACGGGTTTCGTGTTTGGCCGGCGGCCGAGGAGTAGCCAACGAAGCCAGCGGCGAAGTCAGGGAGGTTTGTTTTGGCGAGGACGATCGCCCCGGCCGCCTGAAGCCGGTCGACGATGGCTGCGTTACGATCGGGAACGTACTCCGCGAACGCTTCAGACCCAAACGTCGTCCGCAGCCCCTCCGTGAGGGCTTGGTCTTTGAGCAACACCGGCACCCCATACAAGGGCCGATCCGGGCCGCTCTCGGGGAGTGTTCGGTCAAGTGTTCGCGCCCGGTCAAGTGCATCGTCGTTGACCGTGAGTATGGCGTTGAGTTCGGGTCCGGACTGATCAAACCGTTCGATTTGCTCGAGATAGCCACGAACGAGTTCTGCAACCGTGAGCTCTCTCTCACCAAGACGGCGATGAAACTCCTCGATCGTGAGTTCGCGCAGTGTCGCATCATCCATTAGATATCCACGCTCTGAGTGTACTCCGATGGGAGCCATCATATAGGTGGCTAGTCCACCATTGCGTGCCGTCCTACTGACTCACTTGGCCTGGAAAATATCTCACAAACAGGGCTGCCGTGGTCTTCGAACAACAGTTAGTCTGCAGTTACGCAGCATTCGTTGGGTGGTGTCAGCGTGGCAAACGGCATCTCGCTATCGACGGGTTTTCAACCCGATACGCACGAAGTCGCTCGAACCGAACGAACTGCTCGTCGGTGTCGGTTGACCATTCATGCGCGAAGAGAGGCCGGTACGTCCAAGACAAGTGAGTGCCCATCGACATCCCACTCGCTTGCGAGTGTCGCGGCACAGGTACCTCTCGACAACGGGCGAATCGCCGTCCAAGCGCACCGAGCGGACTCGGTATATATTTATTCGAGACCGCTCGTCGCTACCGTATGCGGATTGCACGAGTACGCACGGCCGATGGGATCCACACGGGACGGTACGAAGACGGCGTGGTGACGACCGAAAACACCGCGTATACTGTTGGTGAAGACGCGGACCTCACCTATCCGTGTTCGCCATCGGCACTCTACTGTGTCGGGCGAAACTACGCCCAGACGCTCTCGCAGATGGCGTATGATCGGCCCGATGAGCCGGACTTTTTCATCAAACCGCCGGCATCACTCGTTGGCCCCGATGAACACATTCGGTATCCACGCTGGTCCGACGAGGTGACGTACGCGGGCGAACTCGCGGCCGTTATCGACGAAACGTGCCACGAGGTCGATCCCGAGTCGGTACCGGCGGTCGTTCGGGGCTATACGATCTTAAACGATGTCGACGCGCTCGACCAACCCAGCCGAACTGCGCGCAAGGCCTTCGACACCTCCGGGCCGCTTGGGCCGTGGATCGAAACCGATATTGAGCCCAGCGGTATCGAAATGAGTACGCTGATCAATGGCGAAGAGCGCCAGTCGGCGAACACCGACCAGATGCTGTTCGATCCGCTCGACATAATCTCGTTTCTCTCACAGCGCTTTGTCCTCCAACCGGGCGACGTAATCGCCTTCGGAAGTCCGGCCAATCCGGGCACAATCGCGCCACACGACACCATCGAAATCACGTACGAAGGGATTGGAACGCTTCGCAACACGGTTGTTCCGCCACGATAACGGGGCAGTTGCTTCGGGAGGGCCACGCTGCGAGCGCGTTTTTGATGATATCGCAGGTCGATCCGGTGAGTGTGGCGTCAGTCCGGCGTTGTGCGCGATGGGAGCGTTCAAAACCACAGCGGAATCGACGCGGCAAGTGGCTCGAGTTCGGTCACGTCGAGTGCTGTCGCGCAGAGTTTGTTGACACCACAGAAACCGATTTTATATCGTCGTATATAGTTTATTACATCGGATCGGCCCATTTTTTAGCGTGCTGGCCAACCGGCACACAATGGCCGAATTCGACCCCGAGAAGTTCGAAGACAAGTATGTTCACTACTTTCCCGAACTCCAGCGAGCGTACAAGAACGCGTTCAACACGATGAATGAGGCGTACGACTCAGCACTGATCCACGCGATCGACCAGCAGGTGCTCAACGAGAGCGAACCAGTGTATCAGCCCGAAACCGAGAATTTCGAAATTTCGCTGCCCGAATCGCCGTACGAACGGCTGTCGGGCGTGGCCGTCAGCGAGGAGCGCTTCGAAGAAACGCTTGACCGCTATACCGACGAGATCACCGCCGAGTTGTGCCGGACGTTCGGGCTCTCCGGGGAGTGAACCAAAGGTCTAAGCCCATTGCTCTCTACTCTGTGGACATGAGCGCCGATTCCGCAACGTCAGAAGACGAACTGCGAGACCGTGTGGTGAACTTCCTCCGACGGAACTTCCCACAGATTCAGATGCACGGCGGCAGCGCCGCTATTCAGCACCTCGATCGCGAAACCGGCGAGGTCCACATCCAGCTCGGCGGTGCCTGTTCGGGCTGTGGCATCTCCCCGATGACGATTCAGGCGATCAAGAGCCGAATGGTCAAAGAAATCCCCGAAATCAACCAGGTTCACGCCAACACCGGCATGGACGCCGGTGCCGACGGCGACATGGGGGGGATGAGCCCCTCGTTCCCCGGCGAAACCAGTAGCACTGACAACGACGAAGGCCCACAGGCTCCGTTCTAACGCCACCAGTCTTTTTCGACGGTTTTAGCGTCTGAGACGTCCGTCCCGCAGTTTACGCGTTATTTTCCGTTGTAAGGATTTAAACTGTATACGACGATATAAAATTTGATTCGAACCGCGATACCCTCGACATCGCGGCAAAACGGTTTAGTGCTGGATTCCGTCAAGCACGTATGCGCTACAGCGATCTCGCCGAGATGGCCCTCGAAATCGACCGGATTGACCTGCATCGGCACGAACGCGAGACGACAAGCGGGTTCACCCGAGTGACAACCGAGTTCGAGCTCGTCGGCAACGACACGGCAGGTCGTGGCGAGGACGTGACCTACGAAACCGCCGACCACGACCGGCTCCACGAGGCCGGTCTGCCGGATCTGACCGGCAGCTATACCATCGATTCGTATTCCGAGCGGCTCGGCGACACCGACCTGTTTCCCGACCCACCCGACCGTCCGGTGTTTCGCAACTACCGACGGTGGGGCCTCGAATCGGCCGCGTTGGATCTGGCGCTCCGGCAGGCAGACACCGACCTCAGCGCGGTCGTCGATCGACCATACCAGCCGTTGCGGTTCGTCACGAGTACGCGACTCGGCGAGCCGCCGACAACACGGCGCATTACCGCGCTTCGCGAACAGATTCCGGGAGTGGGTTTCAAACTCGATCCGACGCCCGAGTGGGACGACGCGATTGTGGACGAACTGCAAGCGGTCGCAGACATCCACATTCTCGATCTGAAAGGCCAGTACGAGGGAACCGAGGTCGACGTCCCGGCCGATCCAAGGCTCTACGAGCGGATTCTCACGGGCTTTCCGAACGCGGTTGTCGAGGATCCGAAACTGACTGACGAAACACAGCCACTCTTCGAAGACGAGAGCGTTCGCAACCGGGTTTCGTGGGATGCCGCGATTCACGGGCTCGAAGACATCACGTCGCTACCGTGGGAGCCGCGGTGGCTCAACATCAAACCCTCGCGGTTCGGCAGCCTCCGCTCGCTGTGTGAGACGCTCGAATACTGCGCCGAGCAAGATATTCAGCTGTACGGCGGCGGTCAGTTCGAACTGAGCGTCGGCCGCGGGCAGCTGCAGGCGTTGGCGTCGCTCTGGTATCCCGACGGGCCAAACGATGTGGCACCACGGGCGTACAACGATCCGGAAATCACCGACGACCTGCCGACAAGTCCGCTCTCGCCACCCGAAACTCCGGTTGGCTTTCGGTGGGAAGTTGGGAGGGACCATCCCACAAAATAATAACCGAGCCGACCGTCGCTACTCGACGCGCGGGGCGGTGTCGTCGGTTCGGCCGGGAATGTCGAGTTCGATCTCCAACTCGGGGCCGTCCATCCCGTCGAAGTCGATTTCGACCTCGATTGGCTCGCCGAACGCGAAGGGGAGTTCCCACTCGTCGGCAACGAGCGTGAGCTCGTCGCCCGCGCGGAGCTGCTCGCCGAGCGCGATGAGGAACTCGCCGGTTTCGCTCGCGTCGAGTCGGTAGGTCGTCTCGAAGTTACGGCCGGCGCGGATGGTCGTCCTGTTGGTCGAATCCGCTGGGGCGGCGGTGTTTTCGGGTGGAGCGTCGTTGGCGTCGGCGGGTTCGTCGCTCGCGGCGGTGGCCGCGTTGCTGTCGCTGGATTCGACTGCGTCGGCGTCGGTCGTGTCGGATCCAGTCGAAACGTCAGGTGTTGTCATAGCGCTCGACATGTACGCGGCCGGCAAATACGTCAGTTGTGGTTGGACCGACCGCCGCACAGAACTGAAGTTTTTTGCCCTGCACCGTCCTTGGAAGGCTATGAACTATCGCGAAGTCACTGTCACCGGCGAGTATATGGCTCGACTCGAAACCGGGGCCGACTGGCGCGAGGAGATCGAAACGCTCGCCGCAGCCGTTGAGGCCGAAGCGGGCTGGTTTAGCGCGCTCGGCTCAGTCGAAGATGCCGAAATCTGGTTTTACGACCAAGACGACAAAGCGTACCAGTCGGTGACGTTCGACGAACCCCTTGAGGTCGCCGCCTGCGTCGGCAACGTCAGTCGGCTTGGTGGTGAGTTGTTCGCACATACCCACTGTGTCTTTTCGCGCGAGAGCGGGCAGGCGCTGGCGGGTCACCTCAACGCCGGGACGGTGTTTGCGGGCGAACTGTACTTTCGCGCGTTCGAGGAGCCGCTCGCGCGCGAGCGAGACGAAATAACCGAGTTGGATCTCTGGCTGTGAGCGAAACGGGCGAGAAATCAGGTGAGGAGGGCGACGACGCGAGCAGCACCGCAGACACACCCACCACCGAGAACAACGCGGACGAGACGGGCGAGTCGGAAGCGACGACGCACGAAACGCCCATGCGCGCGGACGACGAGCAGTATTTCTCCCAACTCGAAACCCAGCTCGATGAGGCGATGGCGGTCGCCGAACGCGCTAAAGGCCAAGGAAAAGACCCCGAAACGGAGGTCGAAATTCCGATTGCCAAGGACATGGCCGACCGGGTCGAAAACATTCTCGGGATCCCCCACGTCGCCGAACGCGTCCGCGAACTCGAAACCCAGATGTCCCGCGAGGAGGCCGCGCTCGCACTCGCGGAGGATTTCGCCGAGGGCCGCGTCGGCGACTACGACAGCAAGGCCGGGAAAATTGAGGGGGCGGTTCGCACCGCCGTTGCGCTCCTGACCGAGGGCGTTGTCGCCGCGCCAATCGAGGGCATCGATGGGGTCGAAATCCTCTCGAACGACGACGGCACCGAGTTCGTCAACGTCTACTACGCGGGGCCGATTCGGTCGGCGGGCGGAACCGCACAGGCGTTGTCGGTGCTCGTCGCTGACTACACGCGAAGTATTCTCGGGTTGGCCGAGTACAACGGCCGCGACGACGAAATCGAACGGTACGTCGAGGAGATCAACCTCTACGACAAGGACACCGGCCTGCAGTACTCGCCGAAGGACAAAGAGAGCCGATTTATCGCGACCAATATGCCGATCATGCTCGACGGCGAGGCGACCGGCGACGAGGAGGTCTCGGGCTACCGGGACCTCGACCGCGTCGACACCAACTCCACTCGTGGCGGCATGTGTCTGGTGATGGCCGAGGGAATTGCGCTGAAAGCGCCGAAAATCCAGCGTTACACCCGCCAACTCGATGAAGTCGAGTGGCCATGGCTCCAGGATCTGATCGACGGCACGATCGACGGCGACGCGGAACCCGAGATAGCCGACAGCGACGACGTCGACAGCGACGCGACTGCGCAAGCGGCCGACAACGAGACAACATCGGAGTCGGCCGCAGACGACCACGAGGTCGACGGGCCCGCTCGCGTCGATCCGAAATCGAAGTACCTACTCGATCTGATCGCCGGCCGGCCCGTCTTTGGCCACCCCTCGGAGGCCGGCGGCTTTCGGCTTCGCTACGGCCGGGCACGCAATCTCGGCTTTGCGACCGCCGGCGTCCATCCGGCGACGATGCACGTCATCGATGATTTTCTGGCAACCGGTACCCAAATCAAAACCGAACGCCCCGGCAAAGCGGCCGGCGTTATCCCGGTCGACTCAATTGAAGGGCCAACCGTCCGACTGGCGACCGGCGAAGTCCGACGGATCGATGAGCCGGCCGAGGCGCTCGAACTGCGAAACGGCGTCGAGAAAATCCTCGATATCGGCGAGTATCTCGTCAACTACGGTGAGTTCGTCGAGAACAACCATCCGCTGGCTCCCGCGTCGTACGCCCCCGAATGGTGGCTCTTAGAGTTTGAGGCGGCCGGTGCCAACGTCCAAGCGCTCCGCGACGACCCCCACGTCGATCTCGAACACCCCTCGGCACGGGAGGCGCTTGACTGGGCGACCGACTATGACTGCCCGCTGCATCCAACCTACACCTACCTGTGGCACGACATCTCGGTCGAGGCGTTCGAAACGCTCGCGGCGGTCGTCGCCAACGCGGAGATTTCGACCGAAGCCGATGACCGCGGCGAACTGCTC
>LKMS01000079.1 GCA_001563965.1 Haloferacaceae archaeon PL-Br10_E2g29
CTGTCGAGAGCGACACCGTCGTGAGTGACGGATCCGTCAGCGGTTTTTTCGGCGCTCGCGCCGGGTTCGTCGGATGAATCGCCGTTACGCGTTGTTGCTGTCTTTTCGGTTCTTTGTGAGCCATCCACATCACTGTCGAACCCACCCAACTGAACCTGTTCGCCGTCGGCAAACGAGAGATTCGAGACGCGAACGCCGAGTTTGCGGACACGCTCGTCGCCGAACTCCGAAAGCAGGTCGAGCGCAATCCGCTCGACGAGTGTCGGATTGTCAACGGGCCCCGATAGCGACGAGGCGCGCGTGTTGCTTTCGAACGGCGGCGTCACGACCTTGATGCCGATGGTTCGATACATCGCGCCGCGACTCCGCGCACGGTCGGCCACGTCGGCGGCGAGCGCGCGCACTTTTTCGCGGTGTTCTGTGTGGTCGGCGGTGGCCTCCGTGAACGCCGACTCCCGCGAGAGGCTTTTCGGGCGGCCAGTCGGCGTCACCTCGCGGTCGTCCTCGCCGCGAGCGCGTGCGTGAAGTTCGCGACCCCGTTCGCCGAAACGTTCGACGAGTTCCGTGCCGTCGGCGGCGGCCAGTTCGCCCGCCGTCTCGATTCCCATTTCAGCGAGTTCGCTCGCGGTCACGGGGCCAACGCCGTGAATCGCGTGGACCGAAAGCGGTTCGAGAAATTCTTGCACCGCCGCCGGTTGAACGACAGTCAGCCCGTCGGGTTTGTCGAAATCGCTGGCAATTTTCGCCGTCGACATGTTCGGGGCGACGCCGACGCTCGCGGGAACGCCGACTGCGCGGTCAATTCGCTGTTTGAGGTGTCTGGCGTAGCCCGCCGCAAGCGTTCGTTCAGTATCGTCATCGGCGTCGCCGACGACCGCCCAACTCGTCCGGTCGGTTACATCGAGATATGCCTCGTCGATGCTCACCTTCCGGACGACGTCTGCCGAGTCGTGCAGAACCGCTCTGACGTCTGCGGAGACCGACTTGTAGAACTCGAGATCGACGGGCCGGTAGTGGCCGACGGTCTCCTCGTGATTGCCATTGGTGTTTTCACCATCCGCTGCGCGTGGAAGTGCCTCAAGCGCCTGGCCGATCGGTTGGGCGCTTTCGACGCCGACTGCGCGGGCCTCGTAGCTCGCGGTCGCGACCGCGCCGTGTTTTTCACCGGGTTCGTAGCCCATGCCGACGACGACGGGTTTCCCGGCGAGATCGGGTTCGCGCAGTCGCTCACAGGAGGCATAAAAACAGTCCATGTCGACGTGGAGAATGATCCGGTCCTCGTCGTCACGGTCGGCTCCCGGGAGCCGCTGGCCGTCCATACCCTCTCTGTTGGGTTCCACAGATATGAGCGTGTTCCTCGGATCAGCCGGCGGTAGAATCAACCGTGATCTGTGGCGCAGGTCGTCGCCGGGCGCTACTTCAGTCGTTCTTGGAGAAATGACGGGTGCGCTGCCGTGACGCCCTCGATCGCGAGAATATCGTCGCTGATGACCTTGCCGAGCGAGTCACCATCCTGTGAGCGAACTTCGGCCATGAGCATGTGGTCGCCGGACGATGTGTAGAGCGATTCGACGGCATCGAGCGATTTGAGCGCGCGCGTCGCCTCGACGTACAGTTCGCTCGCGACGTCGACGCCGACGAGCGCGATGGTCTGCGAGGAGAGCTTCTTCGGATCGATATCTGCGGAGTAGCCGACGATCACGCCCTCCTCTTCGAGTTTTCGAATGTATTTTCGCACCGTCGGCTTCGACACCTCCGCTTGGCTTGCGATCTCGGCGTAGGAGGCCTGGGCGTCATCCTCCAGTACGGCAAGAATTCGGTCTTCCGTCGATATCGTACTCATGACTCACTATTTTGTTTCAGCAAAAAAATACCTTGCGAACCGAAAACCGTTTTCACGGTTTGTGTAATCCGAACAGTCGGATTACTTGTGTTTGTCGAGGAACAGGTCTGCCGAGCGCTCCCACTCGTAGGAGTCGTCGAAGTAGCGCTCTGCGAGCGGCTGTTCTGGCATCTCGCCGATGGCGCGTTTCTCCTGGCCGTAGGATGGTCGATTTTCGTCAACGTAGAACCGACCGGTGAGCACTTTGCCCTCGTGGAGCGCGTCTTCGGTTTCGGCCATCATCTCGGCCGCCGAGCGTCGATCCGTTTTGTCGAAGTCGTAGTCGTCCGATTCGTTGACGTCGATGTACGGAACGTACTGGCGGGCATCCTTGTTCCAGGTTGGACACTGCGTGAGGAAGTCGATGTGTGCAAAGCCGTCATGCTCCATCGCCTCGATAATGATCTCTTTTGCCTGGTTCGGGTTGACCGCGGCCGTCCGCGCGATGTACGACGCACCCGATGTGAGGCTCAACGAAAGTGGCCGAAGCGGTTCTTTGGCGTTGCCGTGTGGTTGGGTTTTCGACTTGTGACCTTTCGGGCTCGTTGGCGAGGTCTGGCCCTTCGTGAGGCCGAAAATCTCGTTGTTGAACACGATGTAGGTCATGTCGTGGTTCTCGCGGGCGGTGTGCATGAAGTGGTTGCCACCGATGCCGTAGCCGTCACCGTCACCGCCGGCGGCGATGACTTCGAGCCCCGGGTTTGCGAGTTTGGCTGCACGGGCGACCGGGAGCGACCGGCCGTGAATCGTGTGGAAGCCGTAGCTGTCGAAGTAGCTGTTCAGTTTGCCCGAACAGCCGATGCCGGTCGTCAACAGAATCTCTTCGGGTGACAGACCGAGCTCTGCAGAGGCGCCCTTGAGCGCTTTGAGCACGCCGAAGTCGCCACAGCCGGGACACCACGTGGCCTGTGGTTCGAGTCCCGGTGTGTACTCGTTTTGGTCGATCTCCTGTCCCTCACCGATTGCGGAAAATGCACTCATTGTTAGTCACCTGCTGCTGGGACGAATTTGGTCTCAGGGCCGGAGAGCTCTCCGTCCTCGACGATTTTCGTTTTGAACCCCTCGGTAATGTCGAGCGGTTCGAACGGGTTGCCGTTGTACTTGAGAAGGCTCGATAGCTTCTCGCCGTACTGGCCGAGTTCCTTCTGGGTTAGCCCGCGGAACTGCGCGGTGGCGTTCATTTCGACGACGAGCACCTCGTCGACGCTCTCGATGAACTCGCTGACTTCGTCGACCGGGTACGGTGCCATATCGGAGACACCGAGCGATTTGACCGAGTAGCCCTCGTCGGTGAGCATGTCGACGGCTTCTTCGACGGTTCCCTGCGAGCTGCCGTAGGTCATCAGTCCGTAGGTCGCCTCGTCGGGACCGTGGTAGGTCTGGTGGCTCTCGGATTGGGCGGCGAGATCCGCGCGAATGGCCTCCTTTTTCTGGAGGCGACGGTTCATTTGGGCAACGCGATTTGCCGGTGATTCCTCGATGTGGCCTTCCGGCGTGTGTTCGTTGCCGGTTGCGAGGAATCGACCACCCTTCTGGCCGGGAATCGACCGGGGGCTGACGCCGTCTTCAACATCGTGCTGGAAGCGGCTGTACTTGCCCGTCTCGTCGTGTGGGGCGTCGGCCAACTCGGCTTCGGTGAGTGTCGAACCCAGCGATGGGTTCGGTTCCTCATCGAGCACCGAGGCGGGAACGCTGACGAGTTCGCCACCGAGTTTCTGATCGTACAGAATAATCGATGGAATCTGGTACTCGTAGGCGATTTCGAACGCCCGCCGGGTCTGGGTGTACGCCTCGGCGACGGTGCCGGGCGCGAAGACGACGCGGTGCGAATCGCCCTGCGAGGTGTACAGAACGTGTTCGAGGTCGCCCTGTTCGGGTTTCGTCGGCATGCCGGTACACGGACCTGCGCGCATGGCTTCGATGAGGACGACCGGCGTTTCGGTCATCTCGGCGAGACCGAGCGGTTCGCTCATCAGGGCGAAGCCGCCACCAGACGATCCGGACATGGCCTTGACGCCGGCGTGGCTCGCCCCGATGGCGAGTGCGGCCGCCGCGATCTCGTCTTCGACCTGCTCGGAGATGCCGCCGACTTTTGGCAAGTTCTGACAGAGGATGGTGAACACTTCGGTCCACGGCGTCATTGGGTAGCCCGCAATGAACCGACAGCCCTCGTCGAGCGAGCCGTAGGCGATTGCGTCGGATCCCGACAACAGAACCTGTTCTTCGTCGTGGCTGCCTTCGGGCACTTTCACGTCGTGCTCGTCTACATCGTACTCATCGAGTACCTTGTTGTAGGCGTTGTGTAGAATCTCGAGGTTTGGTTCGAGAATCTTCTCCGGCATGGCGTCGGTCATCAGCTCTTCGATCCACTCGAGTTCGATGCCGGCGAGCGCACAGGTTGCGCCGACGCCGGCGGTGTTACGCATGACCTCACGACCCTGTTCGCGGGCCATCGTTCGTAGATCGATATCGTAAACGTGCCAGTTGTTCTCCTCGACGCGGGCGTCGAAGTCGTCGATTTCGGAGGCATCGAGCAGCCCCGAGTCGTAGATGATGACGCCGCCCTCGTGGAGTTCGTCGAGATTCTCCGACAGTGGTTTGATTTCTTCGTTTCCGTAGACGGAGCCTTCCTTCGGGTTACGCGCGAAGGAGTCACCAAGCGCGAGCAAGAAGTTGTAGCCGTCACCGCGGGATTTCACCGGCTCCGCTGAGGCGCGAATTTCGGTGTAGGTATGGCCGCCGCGGATTCGGGACGGATAGTGTCGGTGTGTGAATACGTCCAGGCCTGAACGCATCAGGGCTTTGGCGAAGTTCTGGCTCGTCGAGGCAATTCCGTCGCCGGAGCCACCTGCGATTCGCCAGATGAGTTCGTTGTTAGTCATAGTTTTCGGTCACGGCCCCGCAGGGCCACTCGTAATTTTAGTTTGCCAGCCCCGGATAAAAGAGTTTGCTATGGATTACCAAGGAAAGATAATGATAAACAACTTTATTGGCTATTTGTCCAGCAAAACCCGTGATTGTGTCACACCAGATAAAAGGCTACGGAAGCCACTGCTGGGTACGACGACAATTGTGGGCGAGACTGACCGAATTTCCACGTGCTCTCGCCGATGTCGAACCGCTCAAAAGGCTGGCGTACAAGTGTCGTGACAGGAGACGACTCAGTATGGACAGTGCCGACAGACACGCGCTCATCAAACGTGTTAGCAAACAGGGGGCAACGATTGGTGCATCGTTACCCGAGACGGTGACCGTACACGGCGAGGAGATTGATCTCGATGCGTTCCTCATCGAAACACGAAAAGTCGATGGCGTCCCACCCGACGCTGCAGAAATCCTCTCGGAAGCAAAACGCGAGTTTCAGGCCGCCCGCAATGAAAAGTATGAACGACTCAAACATGCACCGCTGAATAAAGCGGAGGCCGAGGCACTTGCGACCGAAATCATCGGAATCGATCGCGCCCTCAACGCACTCCGGAGGATTCGTCGCCCGCAGTACGGCGAGGAATCACAGGCCAAACAGATCGAAGATTACAAGCGTTGGTTGGGCTTTCTCGACCAGATTCGCTGAGTTGTGTCTGTGTGGTACGCACAGTGCTTGCGGCCGACTCGACCCCGCTGATGCCGAGTGGCGAGTGAATAGGTGGATCACTGTCTCGCCGCGTTGTCGATCTCGAGTTGTCGCGTCTCGGCACCAACCTCGTCGGTGACGGTCAACTCGGTTCGGTACAATCCCGGTTCTTCGTTTTCGAGGCGAGCTACTCCATATTCTCGGGACTCCGCGGATGGTAGTCCGTGTCGTACTCGCCGACGTCACCATCGAGCCGGTCGGGATTGATGCGACCCGCAAGCAGCATGAAGTCGAGAATCGTCAGGTTGATCATTGCCTCGACGACCGGCACGCCCCGCGGCGGCAACACGGGGTCGTGGCGGCCGACGACCTGAATCTCCTTCGTCTCGCCAGTTTCCCAGTCGACGGTCTCCTGTGTTTGGGGAATCGAGGTCGGCGCATGCCACGTCGCCTCGCCCCAGATGGGTTGGCCCGTCGTAATGCCGCCCTGCAGGCCGCCGTGTTTGTTGCCGACCGGAACCGGATCACCGTTGTCATCGAACTCCCAGTTCTCGTTGCGGTCGCTGCCGGACCACTTGCGGGCCTCCTTGCCGAGGCCATACTCGACGTGCGTGCAGGCGGGAATCGCAAACATCGCCTGGCCGAGGCGGGCCGGAAACGAGTCGAATCGGGGAGCCCCGAGTCCGCGGGGAACACCGCGCGCTTCGAAGTAGATCGAACCGCCAATCGAGTCTCCTTCCTTCTGGTACTGGTCGGCTAGCTCACGCATCTTTTCGGCCGCTTCGGGATCAGCACACCGAACCTCGTTGTCCTCGGTATGGTCGAGGATGTCCTCCCACGTCACGTCTTTCGCACGTACGTCACCTATCTGGTTGACATGCGCTTTGACCGTGATGCCGTGGTGTTCGTTGATCTGCTTGGCAATCGCGCCGGCGGCAACCCAGTTGACCGTTTCGCGCGCCGACGACCGGCCGCCACCACCCCAGTTGCGTGTGCCGAACTTCGCGGAATACGTGAAGTCGCCGTGTGAGGGTCGTGGTGCGGTGATGTAGGGTTCGTATTTTCCCGAGCGAGCGTCCTTGTTCTCGATGACCATTCCGATCGGCATTCCTGTCGTGTAGCCGTCTTGAACGCCGGAGTTGATCGTCACCGCGTCGGGTTCGCCGCGCGAGGTCGTGATCATCGATTGGCCGGGTTTGCGCCGGTCGAGTTCGTACTGAATGTCGTCTTCGTCGAGTTCGAGTCCTGCCGGGCAGCCGCTAACGGTGACGCCCATCGCCTTGCCGTGGCTCTCGCCGTAGGTCGTCACCTGAAAGAGTCGCCCAAACC
>LKMS01000080.1 GCA_001563965.1 Haloferacaceae archaeon PL-Br10_E2g29
ACCCCGCACGATCGTGGCGAAACCGCCTTGTGTCCTGCACGCTCACACGCGGATAATGACTGGGAAGAACCGATTCGACCGCGCCGCCGCCATCGACCGCGTCGAGCGGCTCATCGAGACGGTCGAGACGGAGCCAATGGCCGTGCCGGTTCGCGAAATCTGGGTGTACGGCGACGTTGCACTCGGACTCGACCCGCTGAACCGGCTCGACATCTATCTCACGAAGGACATTCGACTCCGTGGCGACCGCGAGGTCGCCGAGGCGTATTACGACACCCACGGCGTCAAAGGCGTCGGCCAGAGCGTGTCGGCCGAGTGGGTCGAGGCGTTTCCCGATTACGTCCGTGCCAACGACAACGGCCACGCGGCCCCCGAAAAGTGTCTTGCGGCCCACCTGCTCGGTGATGACGAACCGATCCACCTCGAAGTCTGTAACGCGAGTTTCGACGAAAACGTCACCCAACGGCTGCGCGGTGCGATCGCAACCGAAACGTACGACCGGATTCTCGACCCCCGCGGCGTCTGTCTCTGGGTCGATGGCCACTGGGATGACGAACTCCTGGGCAAACTCCGTGGCGGCGAACTGCCGTTTCCAACGCTCTCGGGCGCACTCGAGATGCTCGGGGTCGACGCGGCGGTTGCGGCCGAGGCTGCAGAAACACTGCGACAGTCGCGAACAAAACAGACTGGCGCAAGCGTTCGCGGCGACGTGATCTAAGTCGCCGCCGCGGTATGGTGTTATTCACCGTCGACACCGTGGAAACGACAGTCGCCGACACCGCGGAAACGTCACTCGTCGACGACGCGACCAACCGTCACATCAAAAGGAACCCGTTCGATTCGTTCGTACGTTCCAGCAGCCATCTGTTCGGCAACTTCGCGACCCATGTCGCGCCATGCGGTTTTGAGTTCGTCATACGTCGTCTCGCGGCCGACCAATCCACGCCGAATCTCTCGCTCGTGTGTCTCAATGCCCGCGCCACTGCATTTTCGGGTTGCAGCCTCCAGGTCGAGCTCGGTGTACGGCGGGGCGGTTCGTTTTGTGTGCTCGTACCGGCGGGTCGAAATCGGCTCGATTTCGGCCGCGTCGAAGAGATCGCCCATTCGGTCGCCAAGCGAGACGTCGGTGTCGACCCCGCGAAGATACGTCTCGCGGACGCGCGCATCGAGTTTCTCCTCGCGCTCGACTGTCGACTCGACGCTGACCTCGGCGTTGGTCGGTTCGATGGCACCAACGAGATCCGAGGAGACGCGGGCGAACTCCCGCAGCGCGGCTCCCGGTTCGGGAAGATTGCTCAATAGGGCCTGACAGACGACGAGGTCGGCACCGTTGTCGACGACTGGCAGCCGAACCGCGTCGCCGGCGACAACTGGCACATGGTCGGTCGCCACTTTCAACAGATTCCGGTCGGCGTCGACGCCAACCACGCTGGCTGGTGATTCGGTGGCCACCACCCGGCTGAGTTCGCCGGTTCCACAGCCGACATCGAGGATTCGCGTGCGGTTCGGGAGGTCGAGATCGACGAGTGCGGCTTGCGAATCGGCCCACATTCCCCGGCGGGTTTGGCTGAGATACTCGGCGCTAAACCGGCGCACGGCTCAGTTCTCGCGGAGTTCTTTGACTTTCTCGATGTTCCACGCGAAGCCCTTGCCGTCCTCGGTCGGCGTTTCGAGCGCAAACGGCAGGTCACGGAGATCGGGATGGTTAATGATCGCCGCAATACCGTCCTCGCCGATGTAGCCCTCGCCGATGAGCGCGTGTTCATCCTTGTGGGTACCCACGTCGTGTTTCGAATCGTTGAGATGGATGTATTTGAGGTGTTCGAGACCGACGACGTCGTCGAACCGTTCGACCGTTTCGTCGACCGCCTCGGCTGTGGTCAGGTCGTTGCCGGCAACGAGCGTGTGAGCGGTGTCGATGCAGATGCCGATCTCTTCGTCGGTGCGGTCGATAATCCCGGCGAGATGGTCGAACTCGCCGCCGAGTTTGGTGCCGCTGCCGGCGTCGCTCTCGATGAGAATCTGGACGCCGTCGGGAACGTCGAGTTCGGCGATCGTTTCGGCGGCGTTGTCGAGGCCACCTTCGACGCCCGCGCCCGTGTGTGCGCCGAGATGGACGTTGACGTAGGGGATTTCTAACTTCGCGGCCGCGTCGAGTTCGGCCTGCATGCTTTCGATCGATTTTCTGCGCAAGTCGTCTTTTGGCGTACAGAGGTTGACGAGATATGCCGAGTGAATCACCCACGGTCCCGCAAGGCTCTCGTCGGTGAGTTCGCGGAAGCCCGAAGCGGCCTCGTCGCTGATCTCGGCGGGTTTCCAGACCTGCGGTGAGGTGGTGAAAATCTGTCCGCAGTTGCCGCCGAAGGCGAGTTGGCGGGGAACCGCGTTGCGGATGTCGCTGTACGGTGGTGTTTCGCTGTCCGAGGAGACGCGCGAACCTGAAATGGAGACGTGTGCGCCGACGTGCATATGCGGAATTGAACGGACTGCCTCAAAGTGACTTCGATGCGTTGCGGCCGACGGAGCCGGTTGCACTGTGTCGCTCTCAGCAGCCGACACGCTGCGCCGCCCGTCCCGATTCAAGAGCTCACGTCCGCCGTGGGTGCCGCCGGCTCGTTGGCGGGTTCATTGCCCGCCTTTCGGCGGTTTGCGACGACCAAGCCGGCAAGCAGCGCCGCGCCGGCAACCCGGAGGATGAGGTCGTTTGTCAGCGTGAACAACGTCACATCGACGCCGACGAATCCGAGTGCGGTTCCAAGCGGCATGAGGATCATTCCCGGAATCGAGAGCAAGACGGCCGCCGCGACGAAGCCTGCACGGGCGGGCCGCGAGACGCTCGTCTGGTAGTAGCCGATAATCGCAACGCCGAGTGCGTAAACGCCCGCAAACATGGCGACAACTGGCATGATCACTTCCGGAACGATGAAGCCGACATCCGTGAGGTCAGCCACGGTCAACACGGAGAAATCGCCGGGGCCGTCGCCTCTGAGCAACAAGATTCCGGGCGCAAAGACGAACGCGAACGGCACGAGAATCTTGTTCAACGAGAGCACGAATGCCAGTTTTCCCGTCTCAAACGGATCAGATTTCGCCACGCCGGCGGCCGCGTAGGCCGCAACCATCACCGGTGGCGTCACATCGGCCATCAGTCCGAGGTAGAGCACGAACAGATGGGCGGCCAGAATGGCAATGCCGAACTCCGGAAGCACCGGTCCGAGCAGCACAACGATGATGATGTACATCACGGTCGTTGGCATACCCATGCCGACAATGATTGACGCAATGCCTGCGAGAATCAACAACAACACCAGTGAGCCACCGCTCACGTCGAGAATCAGCGCGCGGAAGCTGCCGCCCAGCCCGGTAATGTTGATAATTCCCGGAATCACGCCGGCCGCGGCGACCGCAATAACGACGATTGTTGCGGTTCGCGCGCCGCTATCGAGCGATTTGAGAATGAACGTCACGAACCTCCCCGCCCGGCTTGTAGCTATCTCTCGGCCGAACCGCACGTCGATCGCCGCCGCGGTCTCGTCGACCGTGTCGTTGAGATCTAACAACGGTGCGGGACCGCGGGGATCGCTGAGCAGGAACGCGAGACTGATCGCAATGATGATCGCGCCGAGCGAGGAAAGCGCTTCGCTGAACGCCGCGCCGAGCGGCAGCGTCGCTGCGGTTGTTCCAAAGGCGACATCGAGCGGCGTCCCCCCGGCGAGGTACCACGAGACGGCAGTTGCGGTGTAGCCCGCGGCGATCGCGCCGACGAGGTACGGGCCGGTTTGATCGTTGTACGCGGCGACCGCGGCGACCAGTGCCACGGTGGCGATGATGGTGAACCATCCCGCGCGACCGATCGAAAGCCGAGCGATCACGAGGTAGTACAACAGGAGTCCCAGCGGAACGAGATAGAACCAGCCGCGTCGCATATGCGGGCCGATATCGAGGAGTTCACTCCGTTTGAGTCCTCCAATTCCGTGTTTGGCAGCCTCGAAATGAACCATCACCCACATCCCGAAAAAGAACGCGAGCGCCGGCAACGTGGCCGCAATAATGACCTCGCGGAACGGCGTTCCCGTGAACTCGACAATGAGAAACGCCGCTGCGCCCATTACCGGCGGGAGAATCTGTCCACCCGACGAGACCGATGATTCGACTGCGCCCGCGAACTCCGGAGAGTACCCCGAGCGCTTCATCAGTGGAATCGTCAACGCGCCGGTCGTCACCGTGTTGGCCACGGACGACCCCGACAGCATTCCCATGAAACCCGAAGAGACGACACTCGCCTTGGCCGGCCCACCTTTTCGCGTGCCGGTGATCGAGTAGGCGAGGTCGATGAACCATTTGCCCGCACCCGACATCTCCAAAAACGCGCCAAAGAGGATGAATATGTAGATAAACCGAACGGAGACGCCGACGGGGACGCCCAAAATCCCTTCAACGGTGTACCACAGATTTTGGACGATCTGGTTCCAGCGAAGCTCGGAGGTCGAAAAAATCCCGATGACCGGCGCGCCTCGCGGAATCAGAAAGCCGTACTTGCCGTAGAGCAAAAACAGGCTCACGAGGCCCATGAGCAGAATACCGAGCGCCCGGCGAGTCGCCTCCAGTACGAGCAAAATTGCGAGAATCCCCATCAGGTACGCCACGGGGTGCTCGGCGAGCGGCCCCACGGCAATCGGGGCGAGCGCCGGATACAACTCACCGAGCGTGGCCGCGCCACCGAGGCCGCGAACCCGGACGACACTGGTGACCTCGTCGTAGTGCGCGAGATAGTAGGCCGTTGGCAGCAGTGACAACCCGATCAGTATGAGATCCGATGGCGTTACGCGGTTATTGTCTCGGTCGACAAACATCCAGCTGACCCACTGCCGAAGGCGGTCGAGACCACGGCTGAGTGGATGCACGCCGAGTCGCTCGCGAACGAGGGTCGGTACCAGCGCGAGTCGCCTCGCAACCGCGCCCGTTCCGTTCGAGCCGGGAAACAACAAGAAGGCGAGAATGAGCGCGAAATTCACGTGAATCGCGCGAATCTGTAGCTGTGCCAGCGCCCCGAGTCGGTAGGGCTCGCTGCCCGGAATCGGAATCTCGAACGTAAACCCACGCGACGCGATCCACAGTTGGAACAACGAAAAGAGAATGCCGACCGCCGCGACGGCGACGACCGCCGACCCGCGGAGCGATCGCTTACGTTCGATCTCTTCGAGCACATCCTCGGCAGTGGCTGTCGCCCCGTCCGACTCGGTGATTGGTTTTGTTTTGCCGGGTCCGTCGGTCGGCTGTGGTGATGTCATAGGAGTGATCGCCTCTGGGCAATCCGAAGTTCGACGGTGTTGCCGTCGGCCATTTCGGTGAGATCGTAGCGGTCGCCGTCGACAATGAGGTCGTGATCCGCAACAAATCCGGTTCCCACCCGCAGGTACGCATGTTGCTGCTCGGGTGGCTCATACACGTACCGACCGTCCTCGACGGTGACGTCTGCCTGGGCGGGAAGCCCCGCACCAAAGGAGCTGAACTCCATGCGCGTCATGATGAATCCGCCATTTTCGACGATGTAGATGTCGCGAACGAGTGTCCGTTCGACGCTGTGCGTGTACGCAACAACGAGTTCAGTTCCCGTCGAAACGGGAACGGTCAGCAGGTCGGTTCCGGTCGTGTCGGTGACAACGAGTGTCTGTTCGGTTGTCGTGGCTCCAGCAATAGCGCCGACCCCAACGAGCCCTGCGAGCGCGCCAAAAAGCCACGACCGGCGGTTCACGCTAGTCGAAGTAGCGGGCCGCGCCTTCGTGCAGGTCGATCGACATGCCGTCTTGGGCCGTGTCGGCACTGATGAAGTCGGTCTTGATCGACAACGAGTCGGTGTTCTCGAAGATGGTCTCGGTGACCGATTCGACGATGTCGGCGGAGTACTCCTCACGGGTGGCGATCATCGCCTGGACGGAAACGGTGTCGACGTCCTCGTCGATTCCCTCGTAGGTGCCGGCGGGGATGGTGTCGTCGGCGAACCATGAGGCATCGGCACGGGCGGCCTCACGGGCGTCCGCATCGAGGTTGAGGATCTCGATATCCGTTGTCGTCGCCAACTCCTCGACTGCGCCGACGGGCCAGCCGCCGACGACGAACGCGGCGTCGACATCGCCGTCGCGAATTTGGTCGGCCGCCTGCGTGAAGTCCGTGTTCTGTTCGTCGAAGTCGTCGGTTGTCAGCCCCGCAACCGACTCGAGAATCTGTAGCGCGTTGACCTGCGTTCCACTTCCCAAGTCGCCGGTGTTGACGCTTGCCCCTTCGAGGTCGGCGACCGAGTCGATTCCGGCATCCGGATCGGTGATGATGTGGATCGTCTCGGGGTACAGCGTTGCAACGCCACGGAGGTTCTCGATCGGGTCGCCCTCAAAGGCCTCGAGGCCCGTACCGTTTTTTGCAAAAAAGGCGATGTCGTTTTGAATCAACGCGAAGTCGGCGTCGCCGCTGCCAAGACTGCCAACGTTTTCGACGCTCGCACCGGTGGCCGACACTTCGACATCGAAATCCGTGTTGCTCTCGATAATGCCTTCAATCTCACCGGAGAGCGGGAAGTACGTCCCGCCCGTCCCGCCGGCGTGCCAACGAATCACGTCAGTTTCGTCATCGTCGTCGCCGTTTTCAGCACCGTTTTCATCGCCGTTGCCCGCACAGCCAGCGAGACCGACGGCACCTGCTGCGCCGATTCCTGCCAG
>LKMS01000081.1 GCA_001563965.1 Haloferacaceae archaeon PL-Br10_E2g29
CCGATTGCCGACGACCCACTCCAAGCCGTTCGGGACGCTGCCGGCGACGCCTTCGAAGACACCTCGGTCGACCAACTCCGCGACGAGGCCCGAAAACAGGCAAAATCCGACGCCGAAGCAGGAATTGCGCGCGGTAAACGTGCCGCTGAGGATCACGACGAATGACGGTCTACGTCGAAACAGATTTTCTGCTCGCGCTTATCAAGGACTCCGACTGGCTTCAGGACCGAGCCGAAAATGCCCTTGACGAACACGAGGTAGTTACATCGTCGCACGCGTATCTGGAACTGCTTCTCATCCGCGAACGTCACGAGTTCGAGTATATCAAACTCGTCTCAAATATGCTCGATATCGTCCCCGTCGAGACCGACGCAGAACGGCAGAGCGTTCTCAAAGCGGTCCAATATTTCGAAGATGGGATGACAGCGTTCGATTCGTTCCATGCAGCCGCTGCCGAAACCCGTGGCCACTCGATCCTCGGCTCCGACAAGGCCTACGATGAGATCAATGTCGAGCGAATACCGCTGGAGCCCGACAGCGACGAATAGTGCATTATCAGTGCCACCGACAGCAGATGTATCTATAAAAAGACGACCAACTCAGTTGGCGGTTGCAATCCGGTTGGCGGCGTACAGAATACCGCGTTCGTCGTTGTAATCGGCCAACAAGACGGCCAGTCGAGCAGCGGCGTTCGCCTCCCAGCCCGCCGAACAGTGTGATTGCTGATCGTACACGTGTGCGAATTGAGGAATGTGTAAGTGAGTAACAGAGAGCAGCGTTAGCTACGGCTCACAAAGATGACGAATGTACTGGCCGACATGGTCGTCCATCCGGCGCTTGTAACCCGCTTGCCGCGCCAGCCGGTCGAGTTCGCGGCTCACGTAACTGCCGTACTGCACCGCCTTTTTATCCGTACTCGACACGGACGCCGGAAGCAACTCGTTCGTTCTCGCGAACCGCCGGAGCGCCACCTTTCGTTCCTCGGTTGTCGCCAACAATTCGGCGGGCAACCGCAACGCCGCGTCGACAACGCGATCCTGCAAAAAGGGCGTCACCGGTTCGACACCCGCCGCGCGCAACCCACAGACGTCGCGTTCGAGTTGGCCCGAAAGCGTCGCGATCGTTTCGCGAACCGCCCCGCGAACCGTGTCGCTGTCGACGCGGTGATCCGCGGCAGGATCGACGACTTTGGCGTAGCCGCCGAACAGTTCGTCCGCGCCCTGGCCCACGGCGAGTCGGCGGTAGCCGTCGGCGGCCGCCCGTTCGGCAACGAGCATGAGCGGCAACGCGATACACACGTCCATCGGGTTCGTCCGGCCGGTGGCGGCGACAACCCGCGGAACCGCCTCACGGAGGCGGTCATGCGTGAGTTCGATAACCCTGAGGGCCCCGCGTCGGCCCATCGCATCGGCCGCCTCGCGTGCGGCCGCGATGTCGTGGCTGCCCTCGAAACCAATCACGTAGAGCGGCGCATGCGGAAAGCCGCGGGCGACGAGCGCCGAGTCGATCCCGCCGGAAAACGCGACGGCAACGTCGGCTGTGGGGTGTGCATCGTCATCGCTGCCGGCGGTGGCCGTGGGGGCGGCGGTGGCGCTGCCGTCAACCACATCCGCAACCGAATCGAGTCCCAGTGCGGCCGCGAGCGCATCGCTCACAGCAGCCATCGCGTCGGCAACCGAATCGGCCGGCAGGTCGGGAAGCGTGAGCACCGGTTCATCGCCGGCGGCGGTTCGGACGGCACCAGGTGGGACGACAACCGGCTTGTCGAGCTCGTTCGGCGAGAACGCCCACTGCCCGTCGGCCGTCGGGTCGGCCGCGTCGCGCTCGCTGTACACCGGCTGGCGACCCAGTACGTCGCGAACAAGACAGTCAGGCCGAGAAACGGAGTCATCCGGCTGCTCGCTTGCGGTGAGTCGGCCACCGAACGCGCCCATCGCTGGCGGGCCACGGCCGGTCGCGCCGGGAAGCGGATCGGCCGCGTCGAGCACGGCGCGAACAACGGTCGGCTCCGCACCGAATAACGAGCGCGGGGAATCCGCATCGGGGCGCGGCGACGACCCGGTCATTCAAACAGCCCTCGAACGGCCCGCTGGGCCCGACGTTTCGCGCCGCCGCCGAACTGCCGGACGCTGATCGACCACGGCGTTCGGTGGCCGATGACGCTCGTGCGACCCATCCGAATCGCCGTGAGAATCGCGTCGGCCGAGCGCTCCTCGGCGCCGACCTCGGTGATCGCCTGGCCGACCATTTCGGAGATGTGCGCGTCGCTACCGGCGGTCATCGGCAGGCCACGCTCGATGGCGAACTGTTCGGCCTGTCGGTTCGACCGGCCCGTAAAGAGCCGCGAGTTGTAGACCTCGATGGCGTCAGCACTGGCGAGTTGGTCGGCAGTGATGTGGGGGGCAACGCCGTGGCGGGATTTCTGGAAGGGGTGGGGAATAACCGCGATGCCACCTTGGTCGTGGATGCGTTCGAGCGTGTCGTCGTACGAGAGCCCCGGCGGAATTGGCTCCGTGATGCCGAGGGCGAGAATGTGGCCGACGGCGCTCGTGACCTCCATGCCGACGATGCCGACGAGGCCGTAGTCGGCGGCGAGTTCGGCGGCCTCGATGCTGGCGTCGATCTCGTCGTGATCGGTGATCGCAATCGCGTCGAGGCCGACGGCGGCAGCCTGTTCGAGCAACAGGTCGACCGGATCACGGCCGTCGTGCGAGAGCGCCGAGTGGGTGTGAAGCTCGACCGTTAACACGACTGTACGTTCGTCGCTGGCGTAATAAACGCTCTCAGTCGGGGAAGCCGACCGTCAGTCGCGCGAGATGAAACTCGGTGCGATGATCGCGATAGTGATGAGCGTCGCGAGGACGACTGCGACGCCGTAGGCGACGTACATCGGTTGACCGGTGGTGAGACCGTACTGGATCTCCGAGGCGATGATCGCCGTGCCGGCGACCGCAAGCAGGATCCCCGCGCCACCCCAGGTGAGATACTCGTTCATAATCGGGATATTTCGACTGTCGCCCAAAGAGCTATCGGATTTCGCCACCGCCCGAGCAACGGGCGGTTGCGGTCGACACGCAGCACGAAACCCAGTGGAGCCACAGCGCCAAACCCAGTAGAGGTCGCACAGTCATGCACATAGAAAGAGATTAAGCCGGCGGTTCTGAACATCTCGGTGAATGAGTCTTCCGGACTCCGACCACCAGTTGATCGTCGCCGAACTCGGTCGCGAGCCCACACCCGCCGAGGCGACGCTCTTCGAGAACCTCTGGAGCGAGCACTGTGCGTACCGATCCTCACGGCCGCTCCTGTCGGCGTTCGACAGCGAGGGCAGCCAGGTCGTCATCGGCCCCGGCGACGACGCCGCCGTGATCGCCGTCCCGCTTCCCGAGGCGGCAACCACGCCCGCAGACGACCGCGCGGGCGACGACTACAGCGAGACGTACATCACGCTGGGTATCGAGAGCCACAACCATCCGAGCTACGTCGATCCCTACGACGGCGCGGCGACGGGCGTCGGCGGCATCGTCCGCGATACGCTCTCAATGGGAGCGTACCCCATCGCGCTGGCCGACAGCCTCTACTTCGGCCCGTTCGACCGCGAACACTCGCAGTACCTCTTCGAGGGCGTCGTCGAAGGGATTTCGAACTACGGTAACTCGATCGGCGTGCCGACCGTCACCGGCAGCGTTGACTTCCACGAGGGATACGTCGGCAACCCGCTCGTCAACGTCGCCTGTATCGGCCTGACGAACGAAGAGCGCCTCGTCACCGCGGAGGCCCAAGCGGCGGGCAACAAACTCGTCCTCGTCGGCAACGCCACCGGTCGCGATGGGCTGGGCGGCGCGTCGTTCGCCAGCGAGGATCTCGCCGAGGACGCCGAAACCGAGGATCGACCCGCCGTCCAGGTCGGCGACCCCTACAGCGAAAAACTCCTGATCGAGGCCAACGAGGCACTGGTCGACGAGAACCTGATTCTGTCGGCCCGCGACCTCGGGGCGGCCGGACTCGGCGGAGCCTCCTCGGAACTCGTCGCCAAGGGCGGATTTGGCGCGGAAATCGATCTCAACGAGGTTCACCAGCGCGAGCCGAACATGAACGCGCTCGAAATCCTCTTGGCCGAGTCCCAAGAGCGGATGTGTTACGAGGTCGCTCCCGCGGACACCGAGCGCGTTGCCGAAATCGCCGACCGCTTCGATCTGGGTTGTTCGGTTATCGGTGAGGTCCGCGAGGGCAACTACGTCTGTACCTTCGATGGCGAGGTCGTCGTCGACGTCGATCCCGCGTTCCTCGCCGAGGGCGCGCCGATGAACGATCTCGATGCGATCGACCCCGAGCAAGATGAGCGCGACCTGCCCGAAACGGCGCTCGCTGCTGCAATCGAAGCCGTTGTGTCGAGTCCGAACACCGCCTCGAAACGGTGGGTGTACCGGCAGTACGACCACGAAGTCGGCGTTCGCACAGCGATGAAACCCGGCGACGACGCCGCGATCATGGCCATCCGCGAAACCAGCGGCGACGCCGACGATACAACCGGCGCAGGCACGGGCCTCTCGTTCTCGGCGGGAGCCAACCCCAACTGGACGACCGCCGCCCCCTACGAGGGAGCCCAGGCGGTCGCGCTCGAAAACGCGACGAACCTCGCGGCGAAAGGGTCGCTCCCGCTGACCGCGGTCAACTGTCTCAACGGTGGCAACCCCGAGAAGCCCGACGTCTACGGCGGCTTCAAAGCGATCGTCGACGGCCTCGCCGACATGTGCGCCACGCTGTCGACCCCGATTGTCGGCGGCAACGTCTCGCTGTACAACGACTCGGTGTCGGGGGCGATTCCGCCGACGCCGACGCTCGCGATGGTCGGCACGAAACAGGGGTACAGCGCCCCACCTGCAGCGCTCTCCGGTGAGGGCGACATCATCGTTGTCGGCAGCGCAGGTGGCGCACTCGGCGGGTCGGAGTATCTCGCCCAGTGCGGCGGCAGCGACGCGTTTCCGACACTCCCCGAGAACCCAACTGACCTCGTGTCGGCGATTGTGACGATCGCCAACGCCGACTCGACGCTGGCAACCCACGACGTGAGTCATGGCGGGCTGGCAGTCACGCTTGCGGAGGTGGTGACGGCCGACGCCGGCTGCGACGTTGTCGTCGACGACATCATGTCGTTGTTCGACGAAACACCCGGCCGGGTCGTTATCGAGACGACCGATGTCGATGGTGTGCGCGACGCATTCGACGGCATCGCGCCGGTCGAGCGGCTTGGCTCGACCGACGAGAGCGGTGTGTTGTCGCTGTCGGTTGACGGCGAGTCCGTCGAGTACGACGCCGAGGAGATTGCCGCGTTGCGAAACACCATTGCGGCGACGCTTGAGTAGCGCCAAAACACGCGTTGTTCAAGAGACGGCGGGTCGGCTGAGTGGTTTGCGGATGTGACCACTGCGTTGGCCGCGGTGTTGTTCGAAGTCGTAGACGTCGAAACGAGCCAGCACGAGGCTGGTGCAGCCGCGTGAGTGCGCGATCAACACGTCGGTTCGCCACGATCCAGCTCCTCGAAGGCAGTCACTGCACAGGCTCCATCTCGTCAGGCCGGATCGTGTCGAGGTCTTCCTCGTCATACTGCTCGTCTGCAGCGTCGTGATAATGGTGGAGCTGGGAGGCATCTTGGAGTCGGTGTCGTCGGTGATCGCCCAGTACGGCCGCTTGTGCCGGACGAGGTCGCGGGTTTTCAGTCCTGAGAGAATTGCACAGACGGCATCGGTCTCCAGGTCGAGCTAGCTGGCGATTGTCGAGGCTTTCCATGCCCGTTCGTCGTGGTCGTCGAGAAAGCCGACGATCCGTTCGGTGTCGGTTCGGTCGTCGAGGTCGTCGACATCGGTATTTTCGAACTCGTCGATACCGATACTTCCGCTTGACATACGCTGTTGGGGCTGTTGGAACATAGCTGTTTGGCGTGTGTGGTGTCGGTGTGTAGAGTAGAGCTGAAGCATCTAAATACCCACTCCAGCGGAGAAACATTGATACACTCGTATACGACATGAGCAAGGCATCGAAAACGATCCGTGTCTCCGAGTCGCTTCACGAGCGGATCACGGCCCACAACCGGGAGGACGAAACGCTCAACGAGACGTTAGAGCGACTCGTCGGTGGGCCATCGCTCCGCGAGCTCGCTGGGACGCTTTCGGACGACGAGGCCGAAACGTTCCGGTCGGCAATCGAGGCGAGCCACCGACAGCACGCTGACGAACTTGCCGAGCAGTTCGACGACGCCGAATGATTCTGGATACGTCGTTTATTATCGATGTGATGAACAGCGACGAGGCTGCCCTGGACACAGTCGACGAGATCGAAGCCGCTGGAGTAATCCAGCACATTCCTGCGATGACGCTTCAAGAGCTGTATATCGGTGTCGGGATGAGCGAGATGCCAGCAGCCGAACGACAACAAATCGAGCGGATCGTCGACGCTCGACCAATCGTCCCGACAACCGAGGAGATCGCCCGGCACGCCGGACGGATCGACGGCGAGTTGCGTGCGGCGGGTCGACCGATTGACGTTGGTGATGCGACGATTGGGGCGACCGCGCTGGTGAACGCCGAGCCAGTGATCACGGGGAGTCCCGATCACTTCGAGCGGATTTCGGGAATCGAGGTTGTGACGTACTGAGGGTTGTCTTATTGTGTGTTGGTGTTTGTCTCGACG
>LKMS01000082.1 GCA_001563965.1 Haloferacaceae archaeon PL-Br10_E2g29
GCAATCTACGTTGCCGGCGCGGCCGACTCGCTGGAAGCCGGTGTCGGCGCGGCCGCCGAGGCAATCGAGTCTGGCGATGCCGCAGCCAAACTCGAGGCGCTTCGCGGAGCCACCGCGGCCGACTCGGCCGAGCCGGATGTGGAGGCCTAATGGCCCGCGTGAAACTCTGTGGGTTGACGAATCCCGCGGATCTCCAAGCCGCAATCGAGGCCGGTGCCGACGCCGTCGGCATCATCTGTGACGTCCCGGTCGACACGCCACGGGAAGTCGGCCGCAGCACCGCCGCCGAACTCGTCGCTGCGGTTCCTCCCTTCGTCACCGCGACACTCGTCAGCATGCCCGAACACGCCGAACACGCCGTCGAACTCGTTCGGACGATCCAGCCCGATGCACTCCAGCTCCACGGCACGTTCGACAGCGACGACCTGGGCTACATTCGCGCCGAAACCGGCGTCAAACTGATCCCGGCGGTCGACTACACCGAAACTGATCGGGCGCTTGCACTCGACATGGCGGCCGACGCCATTCTCGTCGATTCGGCGACCGAAGACGGTGCGGGTGGAACCGGCGAACCCCACGACTGGGAGGCAACCGGCGAGTTGGCCGAGCGACTGACCTCCCCAGTCGTGCTCGCGGGCGGGCTCACCCCCAACAACGTGGCCGAAGCGGTTCGCGTGGCCGCCCCCTTCGCCGTCGATGTCGCCTCCGGCGTCGAACGGTCGGGCGGTGAAAAAGATCATACGGCGCTGGCGACGTTCGTCCGCAACGCCGGCCGCGAACTGGAGGTTGTCGACCAATGACGCCGACCGAATCGCCAGCGGACACGACCGAGAACGAGTTGTTCAGTGTCGACCGCGACCGCGAGGCGTTCGTCGACCTCGTCGGCACCGACCGAGACGAGCCAGTTGTCGCCCGCGTCGCGGTCACACTCGATCTCGATATCTCGCCACTTGCGGCGTACGCGGCGCTGGCCGACCGAAGCGCCTACAATTTCCTGCTCGAAAGCGCCGAAAAGGTCTCCTCGTCGGATCCAGACGGCGCGTTTGCCCCTTCGACGGATGCCGAACGCCACGCGCGATACTCCTTCGTCGGCTACGATCCCGAAGCTGTCGTCTCGGTGTATCCGAACCGAACCGAAGTCGATCGGCTCGGCTCGGCTGGCGACCTCGTTGTTGACGCCTACCGCGGCGACGACGCGACCGATGGCGACGTGCTCGACCGACTCCGCCGCGGGCTACCGGCGATCGACCGTGTTGGCTTTCCCGACAGCGACCGCCGGACGCTGTCGGGGGGACTGGTCGGCTTTCTCGCCCACGAGGCGGTGTACGATCTCGTTCTCAACGACGTTGGCCTCGACCGGCCCGACACCGACCTGCCGGATGCCCAGTTCGCGCTGACGACCCGGACGATCGTTTTCGACGACGCGAAGGGCACCGTCGAGCTCGTCTTCACCCCCGTCATCGGGGCCGACGACGACGCAGGCGAGCGCTATGACGACCTGCGTCGGGAGGCCGCAGAAATCGTCGAGACGCTTCAATCGGCGTCGAAGCCGGCGACAACACCGTTCTCGCGCACGGGCGAGACCGCCGGCACGCAGGCGGCCTACGAGGAAGCCGTCCGAACCGCCAAACAGCACGTGCTGGACGGCGACATCTACCAGGGTGTCATTTCGCGTCGCCGGCAGCTGACCGGCACGGTCGACCCCGTGAGCCTCTACGCCGCGTTGCGGTCGGTCAACCCCTCGCCGTACATGTATCTCATGCGCCACGGCGATCGCTCGATCGTCGGTGCGAGTCCCGAGACGCTGGTCTCGGTGCAGGGACGTGAAATCGTCTCAAACCCGATTGCGGGCACGTGTCCGCGCGGCAGCAGCCCGGTCGAAGACCGTCGACTGGCCGGCGAGATGCTCGCCGATGACAAAGAACGCGCCGAGCACACGATGCTTGTCGACCTCGCAAGAAACGATGTGCGGCGCGTCTCTGAGCCCGGCAGCGTCGCCGTCGAGGAGTTCATGAACGTGCTCAAATACAGCCACGTCCAACATATCGAATCGACCGTGACCGGCCGGATGGCCGCCGAATACGACGCCTTCGACGCCGCCCGGGTGACGTTTCCCGCGGGCACACTCACCGGCGCACCGAAGGTTCGCGCAATGGAGATCATCGACGCACTCGAAGAAACGCCACGCGGCGTCTACGGCGGCGGCGTCGGCTACTTTTCGTGGAGCGGCGACGCCGACTTTGCCATCGTGATCCGGACCGCAACCGTCGAACACGGCGGGAGTGACGGCACAGTTGCGGGCTCGACTGCCGGTGAGGATCTGATCACGGTCCAGGCGGGCGCCGGCCTCGTTGCCGACAGCGAGCCAACCAGCGAGTACGAGGAAACCGAACAAAAAATGGGCGGCGTGTTGGCCGCGATTGACCAGCTTGAGGCGAACAGCCCAGCCGACACCGTCGTCGACACGGAGGCCACCCAATGAACGTTCTCTTTGTTGACAACTACGATTCGTTCACGTACAATCTCGTCGAGTACGTTTCCGAAACGCGCGTGCCCGACGGCGCGGGTGGATTCGAGGAAATCAACGTGACCGTCCTCAAAAACACGGCCCTGCTCGACGAGGTGCTGGCGGCCGAGCCGGACGCGATTCTCATCAGTCCCGGGCCAGGGCATCCGAAACACAGCCGCGACGTGGGCGTGACCATGGACGTGTTGCGCGAGGTCAGCCCCACGGTGCCGACACTCGGCGTCTGTCTTGGCCTCGAAGCCGCCGTCTACGAGTTTGGGGGCTCGGTTGGCCACGCGCCCGAGCCGATTCACGGCAAGGCGTACCCGATCGATCACGACGCAAAAGGCGTGTTCGCCGGGCTCGACCAGGGCTTTCAGGCCGGCCGGTACCACTCGCTGATCGCGACGAGCGTCCCGGACTGTTTCGAGATCTCGGCGACGACCGACCACACCGGCGAGGAACTCGTGATGGGCGTTCGTCACCGCGAGTACCCACTCGAATGCGTGCAGTTCCACCCCGAAAGCGTACTGACCGCGGTCGGCCATGACCTGATTCACACGTTTTTGACCCGGGCCGCCGACGTCGACACCGAGTCGAGGCCGGTCGTATAAGATCGCCAGGGGTGACCTCGTGGGGATGTCGGTTACAGCGGAATCCCGGTGCTGTCGCCGGGGCGACACCGATTCTGTGAGCGGAGCGAGTTAAAACAGCCCGAACTGGGCGAGCAACAGCAGTGCGCCGACGACAACGACGCCGATGGTCACCAGTCGCCAGGCGATTTTGAGCACGATGCGGCCGACGATGAGCACGACGAGCATGCCCACGAACACGACGAGCAACTCGGCGAGGCCAAGGCCCGCCACGCCGCTCTGTGCGAGCGTGTTGAGCGCACTGAGAAGTGACATGGCTCAATCCAATCACCGAACCAAAATAAGCGTATGGGAGTCGGTGTCTGCATGGCCGACTCGTGCTCATCCGCAGAGTCACGCCGTCAAACGGCCGCACTTTCACCGCTCGCGCGGTGTCGCTGACGGACGAGTGCGACGCAGTCAGCCGAAAACAACGGCGACCGGTAGCGTCCACTTTCACCCTCCTTTACACAGTATTATAACAGACCAGTTCATAGGTGTCGTAAGGACGAGAATCGGCAGTGGTCGGGACTCACACAGCCAAACATATGGCGAGCGGCAGCGCTGCAGTAGTACAACTGTAGTTGAAATTCCGCAACCGTAGCTGTTATGTGGGTTCCATCTGTACCACTGTTCCGTCCTAAATGAGTGTTCAACCAATGAGTATATCGACTGGAACGACCGCATACCGCCGCACACGACAGCAGGGGGCCGACGCGTGAGCCGCGCGGAGCTATCTGCCGACGAACTCGAACTGCCGATCAAACGAACCACGGGCGAGACGCTCAAAGACCGACTGACGAGCAACGCCTACAACAACATCCTCCCCGCCCGCTATCTCCGCAAGAACAGCGAGGGCACCCTCACCGAAACCCAAGAAGAGCTGTTCACCCGCGTTGCCCAGAACGTCGCGCTCGCCGAGGCCGTCTTCGAGGCCGACAAACAGGGCGTCGAAATCACGGTCACGCCCGACCAGATCAAGCCCGGCCATCCACGCCGTGACGAACTGGCCGCCGAGGTCTTTGGCAAAGGAACGACCGCGGCCGACGATGCTGAGACAACGCTCTCGGTCTACAACATCAACAAGTTCTCGTACGAGACAATCGTTCCCGAACTCCCCGAGTCGGTCGCAGCCCACGTTGAGTCGGTTGCCGCCGAGTTCGAGGATCTGATGACGATGCTTTCGTTTACGCCGAACTCGCCGACGCTGATGAACGCTGGTGACGAACTCCAGCAGCTTTCGGCCTGTTTCGTCGACTCACCCGCCGACGACATCGAAGACATCCACCAGACGATGAAGGAGGCCGCCGAGGTCTTCCAGTCGGGCGGTGGCATGGGCTATGCGTTCTGGAAGCTCCGCCCATACGGCGATTCGGTTGGCTCGACCGGCGGCATCGCGTCGGGTCCGATCACGTTCATGCGCACCTACGACCAGATGTGCGAAACCATCGCCCAAGGTGGCGCGCGCCGTGGTGCCCAGATGGGCGTCATGCGCGTGTCGCACCCCGACGTCATTCAGTTCATCCACTCGAAAAACAAGGACGTCTCGCTGGCACACTCGCTTCGACTCAACGACCCCGACGACTTTACGCACAACTCCTTTGCCGACGCACTCGAAGAGGCTCGCGAACTGATCGACGAGGAAGGGCGCGTTCCGAAATATCTCCGCAACGCCGTCGAGGGCCATCTCTCCAATTTCAATATTTCTGTCGGCGTCACCGACGACTTCATGGAGGCGCTCTATGCGGACAAGGACTTCGTTTTCACCAACCCACGGACCGAAGAGCCGCATATCGCGACGCCCGAAACCAAGGAAATTTACGACCTCTACGACCTCGGCGAGTACGTCGAAGTCGGCGAGGAACTCGCGATTCCCGCGGCCGAACTCTGGGACCACATCGTCAACGGCGCACACGAAAACGGCGAGCCCGGAATCATCTATCTCGAGCGAGTCAACAAGGAGCACTCGTTCGATGTTGAGGAACATCCAGATCACGAAATTCTCGCAACCAATCCGTGTGGCGAACAGCCGCTCGAAGAGTACGAGGCCTGTAACCTCGGCCACATTAACCTCTCGACACTCGCAGCCAAGGATGCGCCCGACTGGCGTGTCTGGTACAACGAACACGGCGACGACTACGACGACATCAACGCCGCCGCCGACGCATTCCTCCAGGAGGCACTCGACATGGAGGCGTTCAACCACCGAATCGAGTACGGCACCCGCTTCCTCGAAAACGTCGTCACGATGTCGGACTTCCCGGTCGAGAAAATCGAACAGAAGGTTCGAGAAATGCGAAAAATCGGCCTTGGCATTATGGGACTGGCCCAGCTCTACATCCAGCTTGGCATCCGCTATGGCTCCGAAGAAGGCAATGCGGTTGCCGAAGAGCTAATGACTCACATCAACCACGAGTCGAAGTGGGCGTCCCACGAACTGGCCGGCGAGCGCGGTCCGTTCGCCGACTACGCGGATTCGAAGTATGCCAACCCGACCGAGTACCGCGAGTGGTTCGAACACCACACCGGGCTCGACGCCGACGAGTGGGCCGACGGCTTCGAAATCCGGAATCACAACACCACCACGATTGCGCCGACCGGCACCACGTCGATGATCGGCAACACCACCGGTGGCTGTGAGCCGATTTTCAACGTCGCCTACTACAAGAACGTCTCCGACGACGTCCAGGGCGATGAGATGCTCGTCGAGTTCGACGACTACTTCCTCCGCGTGCTGGAGGCCAACGACATCGACGTTGATGAGGTCAAACGCGAAGCCCAAGCACAGATGGCCGAAAACGAGTTCGACGGGGTCGAGGGGCTCGAAACCGTTCCAAAGGCCATTGGCGAGCTCTTTGTGGTCACCTCGGATCTCACCGGTAAAGACCACGCCGGCGTCCAGTGTGCCTGTCAGGCCGGCGTCGACTCGGCCATCTCGAAGACCTGTAACTTCCCGAACTCGGCGACGAAAGAGGACATGGATGAAGTCTACCGCTACATCTACGACAACGGCGGCAAGGGCGTCACCGTCTACCGCGACGGCACCCGCTCGAAACAGGTGTTGACGACGCGCGCCCAGAACACCGAGTTCGCCGACGACGGCGAGGCGGCCGAACAGATCACCGCGCAGATCGAGGAGGTCTTCGGCGGCATCGAGGGCTTCCTCGACAACGAGGAGGTTCGCGCCCAGTTGGGTGCCGAACTCGACGCGCTGTTTGCTACGCCCGAAGAGGGGCTCGGCAAGAAACGCCCACGACCCGACGTGCTGTACGGCGTCACCCAGCGGATCGACACGGGCTACGGCAAGGTGTACGTCAACATCAACGAGGACGAACACGGCAAGCCGTTCGAACTGTTCGCCAACATCGGCAACTCCGGCGGCTTTACCGCCTCTTTCACCGAGGCGCTCGCCAAAACGATCTCGACGGCGCTCCGCTCGGGTGTCGATCCCGAAGAGATCGCCGACGAGCTCAAAGGCATTCGCAGTCCGAAGGTCGCCTGGGACAAAGGCGAGCAGATCAACTCGATTCCCGACGC
>LKMS01000083.1 GCA_001563965.1 Haloferacaceae archaeon PL-Br10_E2g29
CTCTGAGGGTCGCACGCGACCTGTTCGCGTGACCGAGTCGTCAGCACGGTTCGGTCGAATTTTTCAGGTAAACGATGTCATCGTCGACGAGGCCGCACCACCGGGTGTTCCCGACTGCTCGGTTCGCCCGCCGAGCGTGGTGAAATCGAAGTTGTCGAACTCGTCGGGGACGGTTCCCTCCGCCGCATACAGGTAGAGCGCGGTTTTCGTGATGCCCTGAATCGTTTGGCCGACGAGATAGACGGCCACGACGACACCGATGACGCCGAGCACGACGACGCTGATGCCGACGGCTGGCATGACGACGAAGAGCCCGCCACCGATTGCGAGCACGATCGCCACGCCGAGCAAGCCGCCGATGAGTTGGACGAGGCCAATGCCGAAGCCTGCGCCCAACGTTTCACCCCACGTGTCACGAAACGCGCCCGCGCTCTTGGTGAACATCTCCTTGGTCGAGACGTCCTCAAAAACAATGACCGGGATAATGAAGAACGTCGTCACCGTCCAGCCGAGTGCGAACAACGAGGCGGCAATCCGTGCGAGCCCCGAATCGGAGTTTTCGAGCGAGTTGAGCAGCACGCCAACAATCGCCGAGATCACCGACCAGACCGCAAGCGGGCCCTTCATTTCCCACGCGGCGGCCATTCCGTTGCGGAGCGTCGGATTCCGCCCATGAAAGGCGTCGTTGACCGAGTAGACGAGTGCCGCGGTAAAGAACGAGGCCAGAAACGTCGTCGTGAAATAAAACACGAACAAGGCGACGTACTCGACGCCGGTGCCGACGAGCCCACCGACGAACACGGTGAGATACAACATCGCACCGAACAGGAGACTCACAATGCCACCTGCCAGCGGGAACAACATGAGGTCAGGATGGTGTTTGAGCACCGAGAGACTGTCGCGGGTGAGCGTCAGCCCGGTTTTGAGTCGGCTGAAGATCCCAATTCGTGGCATGGAGGACATACCACTTGGTATCAATGAACCACTAAAAATTGAACGGGTCGGGCGCTCGTCACTCGTACTGCCACTCGTCGGTCGCCTGCTCGTAGTCGAGCAGCTCGCTTTCGTCGAAGAACAGGTCGATCTCGCGTTCGTTTGCGCCCTCGTCTGCGTGATCCGAGGCGTGGATCACGTTGCGGCCGAGATCGAGGCCGTAGTCGCCGCGGATGGTGCCCGGAGCCGACTCGCCGGGATCGGTTGCGCCGACCATGCGGCGAACCTGTCGGGTGGCGTCTTTGCCCTCCCACACCATCGCAAACACGGGTGCGGAGGTGATGAACTCGACGAGGCCGTCAAAAAACGGCTTGTCGCGGTGCTCGCCGTAGTGTTGGCTCGCGAGTTCCTCGTCGAGTTGCAACGCCTTGGCACCGACGAGTTTCAGTCCGCGGTGTTCGAATCGCGAAACGATTTCGCCAATCAGACCGCGCTGGACGCCGTCGGGCTTGACCATCACGAAGGTTCGCTCGTCGTTGCTCATATGGGGGTGTCGTTACTCGTCAACTTGAGTCTGCTGGCCGCGGTTCTTGCGGCCTGCTTCGGTCCACTCGAGATCTCGGGCCTCGCGGCCGAGCAGATAGTTCTTTTCTGCTTTCGAGTCCTTGAAGTGGAGGACGGTGCCGTTTGCTTTGACGAACATCGTGCCCGTGCCGGGCTCGATTGCTTCGCCTGAGTAGTCACAGGTTCGTGTTTCAACCATTGTCGTTACTGGCCTCCGATCGAATCCGCGTCACGCTGGGTTTCGCGAAGCTGCAGGATGTCGCCGACGCGAATCGGCCCCAGCACGTTGCGGGTGATGATACGGCCCTTGTTCGAGCCTTCTTGGATGCGGCATTTGACCTGCATGGCCTCGCCGTGCATCCCGGTTTTGCCGACGACTTCGATGACCTCGGCGGCCGTCGAGTCGCCCGCGTTCTCCTCTGCGCTCATGGTGGATTACTGAAGTTCCTCGACCTTCGAGGCGATATCGTCGACCTCGTCCGATGCGTCGCCGGCGCTGACAATGGCGGCGGCCGCGCTGCCGACTTCGAGGCCGGCGGCGTGGCCAACATCGTCTTGGGTGCCGACGAAGACGACCGGAATGCCCTTCTCTTCGGCGATCTCGGGAAGGTGCATGACGATCTCTTCGGGCGAGACGTCTTCGGCGACAAAGACGAGCTGAGCGTTGCCCCGCTCGATGGCCTTCGTGGTCTCGTTGGTTCCTTTCTTTACACTGCCGGTGTCTCGGGCGACCTCGAGCGCGTCGAGTGCGCGTTCTGCGAGGTCGGCTGGGGTTTCGTAGTTGACGTAAACTGCCATTGTTGATCCTCTCCTATCGTCGGGCTCGCGCGTCCTCGCCGAACGGTAGGTCCCTGACGGCGAGGAGCATCATCAACCCCGATAGGCTGTATCCTCCCGTTTGGCTCACCCACATAAAAGCGTGTTCAAACCAGCCCGGCTGTGTGAGCCAAAACCACGGTTCCTTGTGGTGGTTTCGTCGGCACCGATCCCGCCCACGGGCGTCGGTGTCGACGCAGTAAACTGCGTTGGCGTCAACTCGACTCAGTCACCGCGCCGACCGACCATCACCAATGCGATCATCGAAAACACGACATCGCCCTCGGCGGTTTCCGTTTCGATGTACACCTCGACGAGTCCACGCCGATCGGTTTCAGGGTCGCACGCGAGAATTTCTGCGCGTGTCGAAAGCTGGTGGCCTGGACGCACCGGTGCGTGCCAGCGAAGTTCGTCGATTCCCTTTGCACCCAACGTCGCGGTCTCCGAGAGAAATGACTCGACGAGCAGGCGCGTCGAAATCGCGGCCGTGTGAAAGCCCGCGGCGATGAGTCCGCCGTAGATCGATTCTTCGGCAGCGCGCTCGGGGTCGGTGTGAAACCACTGCGGGTCGTACTGTTCGGCGAACGCGATGATTTCGTCTTCGGTCACGTCGTACTCGCCGCCCGCCCATTCGTCGCCGACCGAGAGCTCTTCGAAATACAGCGTCATGGCTCGAAGTCGGTTGCCGACCGGTAAGAAGGTTCAGCCGAGAGTATGTCGACTGCGCGTTTTAGTATCGACCGCACTCCGGCCGTCTTCGTTTCTTAGCTTCGCTTGCCAATCTCTTCGCGGAGCACGCTGCTGACGGTCTCGCCGTCGGCCTTCCCGCGGAGTTCGGCCATGCACTCGCCCATGAGTCCGGAAAACGCGGCCATTCCCTCGTTGGCGACCTGGTCGCTGTTTCGTTCGACGACGCCCGCAATTATTTCGCGAACCGCGTCGTCGTCGACGCCGCCCAATCCGGCCGTTTCGACGGCCTCCTCGGCGCTCAATTTCGGTTGCTCGGCGAGCACGGAGAGGACGTCGCCGACACCCTCTTTCGCGAGTTCGTCGTCGGCAACAAGATCGAACACCGCGAGGAAGTGGTCGTCGGTGAGGTTCTCGACGGCAACGTCGTCGCGACGGAGCTCGGTGACGGTGCTTTCGAGCGTTGTTGCCGCAAACGTGGCGTCGACGCCGCAGCCGACCGCTTTTTCGAACAGCGGCATCCGGCGGCCGTAGGCGACCTGCTCGGCGAGGCCCGCGTCGAGCCCGAAGGCGGCTTGATACCGCTCGACCTTTTCGGTCAACAGTTCGGGTTCGTCGATTTCGCTCGGATCGGGCTCGACCGGCGGTACGTCGGTTTCGGGGTACATCCGGGCCGCACCGGGCAGCGGCCGGAGATACCGCGTCGTTCCCTCCTCGTTCGCGCCGCGTGTCTCCTCAGGAACGCCCTCGATGGCGGTTTGTGCGCGCTCGGCGACCGCTTCGATCGCGAGTTCGGCGGTGTCCGTGTCGGCAGCAACGATGGCGACGGCGTCCTCATCGTCCGCGCCGACGGCCTCGCGGAGAGCGGCGACCTCCTCGCCCGTCACGCCGTAAGCCGGCAGTTCGTCGGTGTGGAAGATGCCGCCCGCGCCGTTGCGTTTGGCGTGATCCGAGAACTCGGTGCCGAGTCGTCGATCCGGTTGGATCTCATGACCAACGAGGCCGTCGAAGCCAAAGAGTGGAACCGCCGTCACGCTACCGCCAGCTTTGAGCGCGCCTTCGATGACGCCCGAATCAGTGTTTTCGAACACGCTCGTTACATCCTGTGTTTCGCCGACGCTCGCGTCTCGCACATCGAGTTCATCGGCAATATCGAGCAGTTCGGCCTGTCGCTGTACCTCCAGTTCGACGAGCTCGTCGATCTGATCGAGCGCCTGCACACCCTTGATCTCGACGCGTGCGCCCTCAGCAATCGAGACGTTGACGTCCTGCCGAATCGTCCCGAGTCCGCGTTTTACCTTGCCGGTTGAGCGCAGCAACATCCCGATTCGTTTGGCCGCCTCTTTGGCCTGCTCGGGGCTCCGAATGTCCGGGCCAGTTCCGATTTCGACCAGCGGGACGCCGAGTCGATCGAGGCTGTACAGGACGCCGTCCGCGCGGTCTTCGACCCGCTGGGCCGACTCCTCTTCGAGCAGGAGGTCGACGATCGAGACGGCCCCGTCGCTCGTCTGAATTTCGCCGTCTTGGCCGAGCAGCATCGTTCGCTGAAAGCCCGACGTATTCGAGCCGTCAATGACGAGCTTTCGCATGACATGAAGCTGGTCGACCACACTCATATCGAGTAGCGAGGCGATCTGCATGGCAACCGACAGCGCCTCGTCGTCGACCTCGGTTGGTGGCTCGTCGTCCTCCTCGACGAGACAGGTGGTGTCGTAGGCGAGGTACTCGAACTCGCGGTCGACGCGGCTCTCTTCGAGCGCGGCATCGTCGAGTTCGCCGAGTTCGCTTTTGGTTGGATGGAGGAATCGCGTGATGGTTCGTTCGGCCTCCTCCGGTTCGCGAATCGCCGTTGGCGACCCACAGAACAGTTTGGTGTCGGTGTCGAGCTGCTGGTGGATTTCGAGACCCGCAACGAGACCCAGCGACTCGTAGTCATAGGTGGAACTACTCATTGGGCGAGTGTGGGTGACGGGAGCCTAAAAAGGCTGTAGATACCGCGCGCCGCGGTGTGTGGCCCGTCGAATCGGTGTCGACTCGGCGGCGACAACCACGGCGAAAGAATGCCACGCTAACGACGAAAACTGGCTGTTCGTCTACTTTCTGGCGCTCGTAGGAGGCTATTAGTCGGTCGGGGCCCTGTTTCGAGTATGAGCAGTACCCCCGAGATTCGTTCGGAACTCGATCCGCTCGATCTCCGGTTTTCGGAGGCCGAACTCGAAACCGTCCGTAACCGACTCGTCGGATTCATTCAGGACGTCGTCGACGACGCGGGAGCCGACGGCGCCGTCCTCGGCCTGTCGGGCGGCATCGACTCGACAACCACCGCGTATCTCGCGGCCGAAGCGCTCGGCACCGATGGCCTCCACGGGCTGGTGATGCCGAGCGAGGTCAACGATCCCGAAACGATGAGCGACGCCGAACGCGTCGCCACCGACCTGGGCATCGAGTACGATGTGCTCGAAATCCAGCCCATCGCCGAACAGTTTTTCGAGACGTTCCCGGAGGCAACCGAGAGCCGAATGGCGATGGGCAACGTCTACGTCCGCACCCGTGGGGTTCTCAACTACTTCGTCGCCAACGCCCAAAACCGGATCGTCCTCGGAACGGGCAACCGCTCGGAGGCGATGACGGGCTACTTCACGAAGTACGGCGACCAGGCGGTCGACTGCAACCCGATCGGCGGGCTGTACAAACAACAGGTTCGCCAGCTTGCGGCCTCGCTCGGCGTCGCCGCCGACCTCGTGACACAGACGCCGACGGCGGGCATGTGGGTCGGCCAGACCGACGAGGACGAGATGGGCCTCAGCTACGACACGCTGGACGCGATTTTGGCGCTCCACATCGACGGGCCGCTGTCGGAAGCGGCGACGGTTCGATTGCTCGACAGTGTCGACCACGACGACATCGACCGCGTCACGTCACTGGTTGCGGGCAGTGAACACAAGCGGTCGATGCCGCCTGCGCCCGATCCGCTCGGCTGAGTTGTGTCGGCGGTGGGGTAGTTCGCCACGCATGAATCAGCCGCCGAGCCGTCTCCGCGGCGACGACGAAACAGGTAAACCGGGTGCTTGCCAAAGGGCGGTCGATGAAAGAGTACAAGATGCGTCGCGGCGAGCACCTCGAAGACCGCGTGCCGGATCTCAAGGCGACGATCGAATCGTACTTTGGGCCCGTGACCGGAACCGAGGAGGTCAACGGCCACGAACTGTACGTCATTGGCGATCCAACCAACCCGGTGTTCGACCGGATTCTCGCCGGTGCGGCCAGTTACAGCGGCAAGAAGGACAAACTCGCGGTTCATTTCGAAGAACGCCCTGCCGAAGAAATCATTGCCGATGGTGACGCCGACGCCGCCGCCGAGGCCGTGTCGCTCAAAAACGAGTTTCTGCTCGAGGCGACCGGTCGGGACGCAAAATCCCGCCGCAAATCCCTGAAACGAACCGTCGAGGACGACACACCGGACTACTGAACGCGTCGAATTTGTTGGTTCTGTTGAGCGCGTAGCCAGCGCGGTCGGATACTGAACGTGGAGATGGTGGCAAAGCGGGTCGCTGTATTCGCTGATCTTGTTGCGGCGACGCCACGTTCCGAGCAGTTTGTCTTGCAAAAAGTAGGTGCATCACGTAGGCGGGTTTCTGGCGAGTGTCGCTAGTCGGCTCGGCGGGTTTCTGGC
>LKMS01000084.1 GCA_001563965.1 Haloferacaceae archaeon PL-Br10_E2g29
ACTATCTCCTCAAGCCGGTCTCACGAACAACGCTCCGCAAAACCGTCGACAGGCTGCTTTCGCAACCGGAGTCGGCAGCGACCGAGTCAGCCGCCGAACTGGGCCAATCGCCAACCGACGCAATCCTCAGACGAAACGGCTCACCGTCGACCACACCCGATCCAGTCTCGACATCCCGAGACGGGGTATCGGCCGAACACACCGACATCGACCTCGAACACACCGACGTCGACCTCGAACACACCGACGTCGACCGCGATCTCGCCGATGAGGATGGTCGCGGTACTCCGACCGACGACCCCGGTCCGAGCGTCGATCACATCGATATGCAACGGGTCGAACAGGAACCACTGCCTCCGGTCGTTTCCGAACTCATCGACATGTACGACGAGCGGCTCGGCTACCGCGACAGCGAGTTCCTGCTCAAGTGGCTCCACGTCGTGTTCCGGTTCTTTACGCTCTCGTCGGTCGACGAAACGTACGCCGAGGAGTGCCGAACCGTCCGTACACTCGCCAGCATGTACGTCATGCTCATCGACGACCTCGGCGAGCGCCACGACGACGACATCACGCTGGCACAGGCCGCAAAGCTTCCGTTTCCGAGCGAGTCGATCGACCGCGAGATCGACGGTATCGATCACGATTACATGGCCGTCACCGAAGCCGTCTGGGAGGCGCTTGCGCCCCGACTGCAGGCCGCACCGCGGTACGACGAGGTGAAAGCGCTGTTTCGCTACGATATGCGCCAAGTAATCCAGGCTATCCGGTACTCGGCGTTGCTCAACGAGAATCCCGAAATCGCGAACATGTCGGAGGTGCGCGCGCTCGGCGCACACAACATGATGATGCTGGCGTACGCCGACATCGACATCGCGTTTTCACCGACGTTCGACTGTGCTGAACTCGGTCGGCTTCGTTCGCTGCTGCTCGAACTCCAACAGATGGCTCGCATCGGCAACTGGGTGACGACGTGGGAGCGCGAACTCGACGAGGGAGACGTCAGCGCGGGCGTGTTCGTGATTGCCGTCGAAAACGGGATTCTCTCAGCGGAGGAACTTCGGACGGCCGCCACCGACCCCGACGCACGCGACGAAATCCGCAGTCGGATCGAGAACGCTCACGTCGAAGAGGCGCTCATCGAGCAGTGGCAACAGCGCTGTGATACGCTGCGGTCGAACCCCCCTGAAATCGCGTCCATCGATGTCGACGGACTCATCGGCGGTATGGAACGCGTCATGGCTTTTCATCTCGCAAGCCGCGGCCTCAAATAATCAGGCTTTCAGGAGGGTGAGTTCGAACGTCGCTCCGCCAAACTCGTTGTCGCTCACCGTGATCGAACCACGGTAGAGTTCCATCACACAGTCCACGAAGTAGAGGCTAAATCCGTCTCCGTGGCGGAGTTCGTCTTTCTCTTCGCGTCCGAAGAGATGCTGTTTCTGTCTGTCATCGATGCCACGCCCATCGTCAGCAACCCTGACGGTGACCGTCCGGTCGTCTTCTTCGACGATCACTGTGATTCGTGGGGGCTCGGCGTTGTGGATGATCGCGTTTTCGACGAGGCTTTCGATCACGGTCTCCAGCAGTTCGTTTGCGATAACCGTACACGACGGAATCGGGCCGACACTGAGGTTGGCGGTCGGGAACCGTTGTCTGATGTTGTCGAGTCCCCGCTCGAGTACGGTGTCGAGGACGACCGATCTGTTCGGCTGTTCGAACCCTTCATACAGCAGTTGTTCGAGCGACCGGGCCTTGTCCGCACGACGAATGAGTCGCTGTCCGAGGTTCTCAACGGTTTCGATCCGTTCGTGGCTTTTTTTGGGCAGTTCGGCCTCAAGCGTTTCGAGATAGCCCAAAATGAGATTCATCTCATTTTTTAGGTCGTGTCGCAACACGCGATAGATAACCTGCAGCGCTTTTTCGTACTGCCGTCGCTCGGTCAGGTCGACAAAAATCCCGCTGTAACCGCGCTTTTCGCCGTTAATGATGAGCGGAATCGCCGAGCCCTGGCCGTAAATCTGGTAGCCGCCTTTCGTCTGTGTCTGGAAATATCCCTGCCAGGGTTCGTCGTCTTCGAGCTTTTCGACCAAGTCCTCGTACACAGCAGGATCCGGAAACAGCTTCAGCGGCAGATCGCCGATGAGTTCCGCACGCGAGTATCCCGTAAACGATATACACGCCCGATTGACATCGCGAATAATATAGTTCTCGTCGGTAACCACCATCGGGTTTTCGGTGTGACGAAACGCCCGCTTGTAGAGATCGAGATCGATATCGGGCATCTGATACAATAACACATACCGTGGAACTATTTTAATCCTCTCGTTCAAATTGTAATATTAGTAATACATTTTTGACTGAAACGCAGTTATGACAATAAACGGTATGTATTCGATCCGATCGGGTACTGGGTCGGTTTGTCCGTCACCGTGTTCTGTGCCGCGATTTTTTGCCCAATCATATTAGTTAGTTGTCTTTTCATCCACTGTTTTGTTTCTGCTCACACGTATGTCAGCCAACTGTCTGACACGGTGAACGAAACGGGTTCGATCGCGTATGAGGGACTCGGTTCGTCTTCTGCCGAATGTCGACGCCGAGAACGCTCACATCGTGAACAGCTCGGTCTCTTCGGGAATCGAAAACAGTCCCATCCGGACGCCACAGTCAAGCCAGCCGTACCCATAGGAAAAAGCGGCTAACGCGTTGACCGGGTCGTCCGATTTGCGGAAATGCCGCCCGTCGTGAAGATATGATTCGGCCATTTCGAGACAGCCGACAGCGGCCGTCCCGAGCGGTGTGTCGTCGGGGGCGGATTGTGTCGCCTCTTCGAGTGCTGCGGCGAGCATTCGTTCGTAGCGATCGGTTTTTTCGCCGAGGTCTGCGGGCATACCGGAGTGTGCGGTCGCCACGGCAAAATCATTATGTCGTCAAGACCGCGGGTGCGTCGCCGCTGACAACGTCGACTACAACTCGTTGTCCGCGAGTTCCTGTTCGGCGACGATTTCGTACGGCGAGAGCCCGTTTCGGATCCCATCGAGTAGTCGGAAGGCCTCTTCAGGCGAGAGGAAGTGCCGCGTCACCGCCCGGCCGAGCGGCGTCGGCTCCAACCCGTCGATGAACTGCCACTCGAGCAGTCGCCCAACCGCACGTGTGGTGTCGATTTCGCCCAACATCCGGTCGTTGAGTCGTTTTGCCTGCGGGCCGGCGACGGTGATGTTCGCGAGTGTCTCTTCGACAGCGGCGGCCTCATCATAGACGTTGCGCACGTCCTCCATCTCGCCTTTGAGCAGTTTGAACGCGACCTCGTCTTCGGTCATCTCCATCGAGTTGTGGTAGGTACAGTCGGGTTCAACCAGCATGTACACCGTCCCGCGGTCGTGATAGTCGGGTCGACCGGCCCGCCCAAGCATCTGGCTGAACTCTTGAACCGAGAGCCACTCAATGCCCATCGCGAGCGTGTCGAAAATCACCTGTGAGGCCGGGAAGTCGACGCCGGCGGCGAGTGCAGCGGTGGTGACAACCGCCGAGAGCTCCTGATCGAGAAACTGTTTTTCGACTTTTTTGCGCTTGCGGTAGTCGAGGCCAGCGTGGTACGGCGCGGAGTCGTACTGGAGTTTCCGGCTAATCGAGTGACACCGCCGCCGCGAATTGGTGAAAATAATTGTCTGGCCGCGGTAGCCTTTCGAGGATTTTTGATCGAACGCGCGTGTGACGAGTTTGTCCTCAAGCCGGAGCTTTTCGCGTTCGTCCGCAAACGTGACGTGGCGCTCGATGGGAATCGGCCGCTCCTCGAACTCGATCAGTCGGGCTTCGAGCCGCCCTGCCAACCACTCGGGGTTGCCGACCGTGGCCGAGAGATAGATCCACTGGGCTCCGCCGTAGCTGTCGGAGCCGGCCGTTGCGGTGGTCTGGGTCGACTGGGCGTCGCTGGCACGCTGTTCGCAGTAGTATTTGAGCCGCGAGATCAACCCGTCGAGGCGGTGGCCGCGTTCTTCCTCTTTGAGCGTGTGAACCTCGTCGATAACGACGGTGCCGACATCGCCGAGATTTTTCCCGGTTCGCAGCGCGTGGTCGATTCCCTCGTAGGTGCCAACAATGACGTCGGCGTTCGGGTCGAACTGGCTGCCCGAGTCGGCAATGCGACTGGCGCCGACCCGGATCGTCACGTCGAGGCCGAGTTGGCCATACCGGTCTTTGAAATCCTCGTGTTTCTGGTTGGCAAGTGCGACAAGCGGCACGAGAAACAGCAGTTTGCCTTTGCCTTTCAGGGCGCGATCGATGCCCGCGAGTTCGCCGATGAGCGTTTTGCCGGTCGCCGTCGCACTGACGACCAGTTGGTCGTCGCCGTCGAGCAATCCGTTTCGAACCGAGAGGCTCTGGACGGGAAGGAGGTTTTCGAAGCGCGCCTGCGTCATCGACTGGAGTTTCGGATGAAGTCCGAGATCGACGGTTTGGACGGGGTCAACGTCGTCGACGGTGGCGCTGATGACGTCGAACTTCGTGAGGTCGGGATCGAGGTTGCCAGAAAGCAGGGTGATGATCCGGTCGAGGTCTTGGACGTCAAGAAGGAGGGCTTCGAGACGCTCTTGTGCGGCACCGGTGAACTGGCCCTTGTACGAGAGTTCGCGTTCGAGTTCGGCGAGCGCACAGTCCGGACAGATGTGCTCGCGGTCGGTTTTGATCGCCGTTTCGCTCGTGATCGGCGCGTACTGCCCCTTGTTGGCGCACAGCCGGCAGGTCCGGACGACCTCGGCGTCGAGCTGGTAGCCATCGAGCAGCGTTTTGAGTTCGGTTCGACCCCGTTGTGAGGTCTGTTGGGAGATGCGGATGCGGGTCGCACTGCGGGCGAGTTCGATGAACTCATCGGGGTTGCGCGGCTCCTCGGTGGTTCCCCGTTTGGTTCGAAACCGGCCCGGTCGGGGGCCCGCGCTCGTCTCTTTGACGTCGAGCACGCCGTGAAACACCCGTGAGCCGGATCGGATAACGACAACCCGGTAGCTGTCACCGGTTTCATGGAGGAACAACGTGCCGACCTGTGCGACCTGCTGAGACACGCTCGGGGCTACGCAATCGGGGTATATCAGCCGTTCGGCTCGGTATGGCTGCCCGCTGGCGATGCGCCCGCGACGACGTAGTCGGCGGTAGCGTCCGTCCCGTGGCGGCGCTCGGAGACACCGTCCAACGACCAACTTAATACCGACTCATCCACAAAGAACGGGTATGCGAGGTATTCGTCTCGGGAGCGCGTTTGGCATTCCGATACAACTCAACTGGACCTTTCTGCTCATCCTCCCCATTTTCGCCTGGATTATCGGTCGGGATATTGCCCTCCTTGCCGACGTTGTCAACCGGTTTCTCGGCGGGACAATCGTTATCGAGCCGTTGACCGTCGGGTCGATGCCGTGGATTCTGGGCTTTGCGGCCGCAGGCGGCCTGTTTTTCGGCGTGTTGCTCCACGAGTTCGGCCACTCGCTCATGGCGATGCGGTACGGCCTCGAAATCGAGTCGATCACGCTCTGGTTGCTCGGTGGCGTTGCGAGTTTCAAAGAGATTCCCGAGGACTGGCACATCGAGTTCAACATCGCCATTGCCGGGCCACTCGTGAGCGTGTTGGTCGGCGTTGTCTCGTACGTTGCATTCGTGCTGACGCCATCGAGTATGGACGCGTTGGCGTTCGTTCTTGGCTATCTCGCGATCATGAACCTGGTGCTGGCGGGATTCAACATGTTGCCGGGCTTTCCGATGGACGGCGGCAGGGTGCTTCGCGCGTTGCTCGCGCGAAATCGCCCACACGCGCAGGCAACCAAACTCGCCGCCGAGGTTGGCAAGATTTTCGCGTTCATGCTGGGACTGCTCGGCCTGCTCGCGTTCAGCCCACTGATGATCTTGTTGGCGTTTTTCATCTACATTGCCGCCTCCGGCGAGGTTCAACAGTCGACGCTCAAAGCCGCATTCCAGGGCGTTACCGTCCGCGACATCATGACGCCGAGTGAGAAACTCCACGTCGTCGCCCCCGAGACAACCATCGCCGAGTTGCTGACGCGCATGCTGACCGAGCGCCACACCGGCTACCCGGTTGTCGACCGCCACGACGAACTCGTCGGCATGGTCACACTGGATGACGCCCGGGCAGTCAAAGCGGTCGAACGCGACGCCTACCGCGTCGAGGACGTGATGGAACGCGATGTCACCACAGTCGATCCCGACAGTGACGCGATAACGGCGCTTCGAACCATGCAGGAACACGGCGTCGGTCGACTGCCGGTTGTCTCTCCGACGGGTGATCTCGTCGGCATCGTCTCACGGACGGATCTGATGACCGCGTTCAACGTGATTCAGAGCCGTGGGAGCGCCTCGACGCTCACCAGCCGCGGCGAGGTCGACTCGCTGCCACCGGTCCAGTAAGGCCGGCTTCGTCGAATGTTCGATCATCTACACCAGTACGTTTCAGTAGCTCCCCGCCGAACAGCCAGCTATGCTGACCATTGTTTCGGATACCCACAGCACCGACGGCCACCGACTGCGGGGTCGAACCCT
>LKMS01000085.1 GCA_001563965.1 Haloferacaceae archaeon PL-Br10_E2g29
CCTTTCGAGCCGAGGACCAGGGTTCAAATCCCTGATCGAGCATTCCACGTTCACTAGTATTTTATTCCCATACTGTTGCCGACTTAGCTGACGACGTTTTTTATTTCATCTCGGTTGCCTGATTCAAGGGTTTGGACGTTGTGTGCAACGATGTCTGCGAGTCGGTTCCAGTGTACTGGGGTGTGGCCACCAGTGTGGGGAGTAATCAGACAGTTTTCGAGGTCCCACAGTGGATGATCGTTTGGAAGTGGTTCCGGCTCGGTGACATCGAGTGCAGCTCCTCGAATCCCGTTATTTTGTAACGCAGAGACAAGCGCGGTAGTGTCAATCAGCCCACCTCGGGCAGCGTTGACGATCACGGCGCTCTCAGGGAGTGTCGCAAGCTCTTTTGGACCAATAAGTCCGCGGGTTAGCTCATTCAACGGGCATGCAAGGACGACGTAGTCGCTCCGTGCAAGTGCCTCGTGGATCTCGTCATCAGTGAACCCACGAACCACATCAGTTGGGCCACCTTTTGCTGGAGTGTACCGAATCCCAATCGTTTCCACGCCGAATCCGCGTAGTCGCTTGACGATTTCCTGTCCGATCGAACCGAGTCCGATGATTGTGACGGTGCTGTTTGTGAACTCAAACGACTGAAAGTGACGCCACTCACCATTCGATTTACGCCGCCAACCTTCGTGGAGGTTTCGCGCAAAAATAAGCATATTCGCAATGGACTGTTCGGCAATGCCCGGTGCATGGATCCCGCCTGCATTCGTTACCACAATATCGTGCTCAGCAAACGTCTCTCGTGGGAGATGATCAGTTCCGGCGAACGTACATGCAAACAACTCGAGCCGCGCTGCCGTTGCTATGAGCTCTTCGGCGAGCGTGATTCCGGTCACGACCCGCGCGTTCCGCACAAGTTCACGCTCTTGATTCGGTGTGCGAGCGAACGCGACAGTTTGTTCTGGAAGTTGCGCTCGAAGTAGTTCCGCATATGATTCCATCGACAGTCCTTCGGTTCCCTCTCTGAGAACAACGACATCCGGGCCCGTGCTCATTGTGTTGCACAGCGGTTGTCAGCGACTTGCTTATGTGTTGTGAGAATTTGCCACCGGATTTCCGTCCGGTGCCCGCATTGAGCGGCGTGGTGAACCGGGCCGCACAGAACACAAACACCGGTTTAGTGACACGAACAGAGCCCGCCGAGCAAATAAAAGAATCCAGTGAGGCCCACAATCACTGCGGTGCCGCCAACGACACCAACCACGGTGCTATTGAGTGCGACACCGACTCCCATGATGAGCGATCCAATAAGCGTCAACAGCATGAAGTCGTCATCGCGACCCCAGTTCTGAATGAACGAATCATACAATTTCCGAACGTAATTATTTTTGCTGTATGATTTTTTCATAATATTCTCTTTTACTACCAGTATATTGTGAAATAACGCATAAAAATGCAACGGTTACCTCCTCCACTATCGTGTCTGTCTCCCATGGCACTACCCGCACGGTTGGCCATCCAGCAAGGTAGGTGAAACCCGAGTAATCGATAAAAACGCGCGGCCGGTCGATTACGGTTGAACTGCCTCGTCGCTCCGCTCGTGGTTGCTGACCGTCTTCTCGTCAGTAGAGTGCGCTACTTCAGCGTGATCTCGAGGTCACGGTCGCCGCCGGTCACCGTGGACGCAACGCCGTTGCCGGCAGCAAAGGCGACGTGTTCAGCCGCGATTCCTACTCGTTGCCGCAGGCTGCGAGACGGTTCGAACTCCCGGACGACTGGCTCGGCGTCGAGCAACTCGCCAATTCGGGCTTTAACGTCGTCCTCGGTGCCAAGCGAATCGACGAGCCCGAGTTCGAGCGCATCGCTTCCGAGATAGATCCGGGCTTCCGTATCACGAACGGTCTCTGGATCCATCTCACGGCCACTGCTGACAGTTTCGATGAACTGCTCGTAGTAGCCATCAATGATGCTTTGGAGATACTCCCGTTCGTCAGCCTCGATTTCGCGAAGCGGGACGCCGGCGTCTTTGTACTCACCGGCAGTGAACTGTTCATACGAGATCCCGAGTTTGTCAGCGAGTTCAGCCGCGTTCGGGCGCGAACCGACCACGCCGATTGAGCCGACAAGACTGAGCTCTCTCGCCCACAGTTCATCACAGCCGCTGGCGATCCAGTAGCCGCCGGATGCGCACGTATCAGTTGCGTACGCGATGGTTGGCCCATCGAAATCGGCTGCGGCCCGACGGATGTCATCACTCGGAACCACTTCCCCGCCCGGTGTGTTCAGCTCGACCAGAAGGCCTTCGACAGCCTCGTCGTCAGCAGCCTGCGATATTTGCTCGACAACATCGTCCGCGGTGGCTGCGCCCTGCCCTGAAAACGGCGACGGCCGGCGACGGTTTCGTTTGATCGGCCCCGAAACCGTGACTTTTGCCACGTTGTACGCGGCTGCGGTGCCGACGCGGCCACGGGTGAGACGCCTGAGCACGTATTTTCCAGCCAGCGTTGCCGTCGCTCCCGCGACGCCTGCAGCAACGACTTTTGACGTGGTGGAATCAGGTTCGGCAGTCATTGGTCTGATGAAGGCTCCTCGCGCGAACCGTCAGGTGAGTCGGTTCCCTCGGCAGCGTCCGCATCGCCGTCGGTCGCGTCAGTAGCGTCAGTCTCTTGGTCGTCTGCCGAATCCGTCACCGTCGGGTCGGCAAGATCGATACTGATTGGATCGGTGTCGATGGGTGGCTCTTCGATGTCGATTGCGTTCTTCGAGACGACGCCCACAAGATAGCCGATGGTGCCGCCGACGAGCGCACCGACAAGGGCTCCTGGAAATCCGCGGCGTTTGAGGCCAGTGATCGTTCCGGTGGCCCCGCCGGCGAGTGACAGTGCAACCGGCGTCGGGCTCTCGGTTTCACCGAGTGAGTCAACAGGTATCTCTTCGGTCATACCTGCGCTTGGTTCGCTAAGCGCATATATTACCGGATTACTCCGGCTGGATTTCGTTGCCACCGCTGCTGCAATGGTTTCTCATCGCTCCATCACCACGTTGAGAAGGTGTTCTGCACCCGTGGCGACGTTAGTCGGTCACGATATCGAGGCGCGCCGAAAGTACCTCACGAACCGCGCCAATATCGTCGCCGATGCGGACGATCTGAAACCCGTCATCGACCGCTTTGGCCGCCGCGGCAGGGTCGTTCTGAATCCGTCCCGCGGGAACACCGGCTGCAAGACACGCCGAGAGCGTTGTCTCGATGCCGTCGGCGACGCGCTCAGGATGCTTGGCGGTCGGATTCCCACCCGACATCGACATCGACATATCCGCGGGGCCGAGGAACGCAAAGCCCAGTTGGGGAATCGAGAGAATCTCCTCGAGATTGTCGATTGCCCGCTCATTTTCGATCATCGTCCCGATGAGGACGTCGTCGTCAGCGGTGCCGACATGGCTGTCGTCGTAGCCCGCCCAGCGGCTGCCACGGCCGATGCCGACACCGCGGTCGCCAACGCCGTTGTCGTACGAAAAAAAGGCGGCTTCGACAGCCGGCCGGAGTTCGTCGGCCGTTTCGATTCGTGGAATCAGGAGCGTCCGCACGCCCGCATCCAGAATTTTTCTAACGATCGATGGCTCGGGACCGGGAATCCGGACGAGCAGTTCGATGTCTGCGCCATCGGCCGCGCGCGTGAGTTCTTCAATCGTCGTGCTGTCGTAGGGGCTCGGCCCGCCGTGTTCGAGATCCAACCAGACGAAATCGAGACCGAGTTCGCCGAAAATTTCGATTATCGTTGGTGAGAACGTCGCCGCGCTCGCACCGTAGACGGTTTCGTCAGCGTCGATTGCCGCACGAATTGCATTATTTGAGCTCATTGGGTCACCTCTTGGTTAAGCGCCGATTTATTCACTGTCGACTCCGGCAGCCCGCCTTCGTAGACGGTGCGGACATTGTCTGCTGCTCCTGTGCTCATTCGTTCGAGCGCTTTAATCGTTGCGCCGCCGAGATGTGGCGTCATAAGTACGTTGTCGAGGGCACACAACGGATTATTGCGTCCCACCGGTTCGACGGTGAACGTGTCGAGTGCAGCACCCGCAATGGTACCCGACTCGAGTGCGTCGGCCAGCGCGTGTTCGTCGACGACGCCACCGCGAGCGGTGTTGATGAGCACGCCATCGGAGCCGAGCGCAGCCAACTGTTCGGTCGAGACCGCCCCCCGCGTTTCGTCGGTCAGCGGGACGTGCAGACTGACTGCATCCGCGCGTTCGAACAGTTCGGTGAGATCGCCCAACCGGACGACGCCGTCGCGAACGTGGGTCCGATGCGGGTCGTAAACGATCACATCCATGCCCACCCCCTCGGCCAACTGTGCGGTTTCCTTTGCAATCGAGCCAAAGCCCATCAGGCCGAGCGTGGTGTCTCGGAGTTCGCGACCGCGAAACGCCGCACGATTCCAGCCACCATCGCGGATGTGTCTGTCGGCTGTATGGAGGTTTCGCTGAATGCCAAACAACAACGCAATCGCGTGTTCGGCGACCGAGCGGGCGTTGACCCCGGGCGTGTTGCAGACGACGATGTTGTGCTCGGAGGCCGCGTCGATATCGACGTTGTCGAGACCAGCGCCATGTTTGGCGATAACGCGAAGTCGGTCGGCGCGTTCGATCACGTCGCGGTCGAGTTTTGCAACCCGAACGATGATCGCGTCATACCGGTCGACATCGGCCAGCGCGTCGTCGATGCTGTCGTACTCGTCCATTCCGGTGCAGTCGGCAAAATCGGCAATCGCGCTGGGGCCCGTGGGATCGATCTCCCTCGGCAGCAACACGTTCCACGACGATGACATACCACCGTGTTTTCGGTGCAGGGGTAAAAGGATATCATCTACGTCCGTGATGAATCGCTGTGACCGAGTTACTCGAGATGATCCGTTGACGCCGCAAGCGAGACCATCGGTTTGGGGTAGTCGACGCCGAGTTCGACCCCGTAGTCAGCCTGTTCGTCGGGTGTCATCGTCCACGGCGCATGAGCGTGTTCGGGAGGAAGTCCGTTGAGTTCTGGAAGCCAGTGAGTAACGTATTCGGCCTCGGCATCGTAGCGATTCGCCTGCCAGTCGATGTCGAAAAACCGGTCACGTGAGTCGTTGCCGACGCCTGCGATGTAGGCCCAGTTGCCGTAGTTCGAACACGGGTCGTAATCGACGAGCTGCGTCTCGAAGTACGCCGCGCCGTCGCGCCAGTCAATGCGGAGGTTGTTGACGAGAAACGACGCGACGTTCTGTCGCCCGCGGTTCGAGAGATAGCCCGTCGTGTTCAACTCGCGCATATTCGCGTCGACGAAGGGAATTCCCGTTTCGCCGCGTTTCCACCGCTCGAAGGCCTGCTCTGCGGTGAGCGCCCCCGATGGAACGGTCTCATTGTGCTCGGGTGATGGATCGCGCCAGTCGATGTCGTCGCGTTCTTGCAGGCCCCCACGTGCAAAAAACTGGCCGCCGTATTTGGCCACCTGAAACTGGAAGAAATCGCGCCAGATGAGTTCAAAAATCAGCCAGTACGTTGAGTCGTTTGCGACCCGTTCGGTTTCGTACCGCTCGACTTCTTCAAAAATATACCGCGGTGAGAGACAGCCGGCAGCCAGCCACGCCGAGAGCTTCGAGGAGTAGTCCGCACCGAGCAGGCCGTTGCGTGTTTTCTTGTACGCTCGAAGCTTGTCTTCTTCCCAGATGTACTCTTGGACGCGTTGTTTTGCGGCCGTCTCGCCACCGGAAAATTCGAGGAATGCACGCTCGTCGGCCGAGGGTGTCGACAGCGACAGATCGAGATCGGTGAGCGATGGCAACTCGCCCACGGCGATGTCGTCGCCGACGTCCGCCGGCAGCGGCGGCAGAGCCGGCGGTTCGACGGTCGGCCGAACCGCACTGTTGGCCTCGACGTGCTTGCGAAACGGCGTATATGTGTCGTCAATATCTGCCGGCGGGGTCGGCAGGTCGTCGATGTGATACAGCGTGTGTATCCACCGTGATTCGACGGTGGTGTCGGGTTCGACCCGTTCACGAACTGCGTCTTCCGTTTCGAGTGCCTCCGGATCGGGCAGTCGCTGCGTGAGAATTCGATCGGCATCCACGCTCGCGGCGAGTTCGTCGAGCACCTCTGCAGGGCTGCCCGTCCGCACCAGCACGTTGGTGTTCTGCTCGCGGAGCGTCGCTCGTACGTCAGCGACCGATTCGCGCTGGAACTGTGCTCGGTGCGGGCCGGTTTTCTGATACTGAAACGGGTCGTGTTCGCTGTACTGCTGGCTTCCGTACAGCCGTGGATCAAAACAGTAGACTGGAACCAATCGATCGGCAGTTGCGGCGGCGCGAAGCACCGGATTGTCATGGAGTCTGCAGTCATTTCGAACCCACCACAGCGCCGTGTCAGTCATACTCGTTTTGGATGGTCCACTCGTATGAACGTTTGCCAGAAGAGCTACTCATCGATTCAAAGAAAACAACGACCGTCTCTCGGCGTGGTACTCCACCTACTAGAAATTCAGTATAGTACAACAC
>LKMS01000086.1 GCA_001563965.1 Haloferacaceae archaeon PL-Br10_E2g29
CCGGAACCGGAGCCAGAACCCGAAGATGAGCCGGAGCTAACCGCCGACGACACCGTCGAACGTGTCTACTCGGTCGAGCAGCTACGAACCAACTGTGGAACCATCTCGCATCCCGATCCGGATCCCGAGAAGTTCTACCTGACCGCGGGTGCGCCGTCGAACCGCGACCCAGAGGGCGTCGGCGAATGGTACGTCCTCGACACCGACACCCACCTGCCAATCGATCCAGAAACCGACGAGGCAGTCGAAGACGACGACTTCGAGACCCTGGATGTCGCACGCGATCTCGAAGGGTACGACACCCACGGCTTTTGGTTCGTCGAGAACGATGGCGAGCGCGAACTCTGGCTGCTCAACCGCGAGACCGATGACGGCGTCGTCATCGACCCCGAAACCGACGAAGTCATCGACGAGATCGAAGACTACGGTCCAGCACCCGACATCATGTGGTCGTCGCCCGACGACGAGTACATGTTCGTCACGCTGCGCGGCCCAGAGCCAGTCTCCGGTGACCCACACGCCGCCGAGGGCGAGACACCCGGTATCTCGGTGCTCGATGTCGAGGATCGCGAGATCGTCACCACACTCCAGCCCGACGCCGACAACGATGACAGCGACTTCCATGGCATCGGTGTCGTTCCGCACGATGACGACGGCTACGAAATCTGGGGCCTCGACCAGGGAACGGACATCATCTACATCTACGAACCCGTCGAGGGTGAAGACGACGAGTTCGAAGTCGTCGAAGAGATCGACCTCCACGAGCTCGAGGGCACCATCGAAGTCGAGGACAACTACGTCCCACACATGGCTGATTTCAGCTCCGACTACGAGTACGCCGCCATCGCCTGTACTGCAGGTGCGCAGACGATTATTTTCGACACCGAGAGCCACGAACTCGTCGACGCACTCGAAACCGGCCCCGGTTCACACTTTGCGGGCTTCACGCCCGACGACGAGCAGATTCTCGTTGACGTGATTGGCGACGGCGCAATCCAGCAGGTGCTTGTCGACCTCGACGAAGAGGCGTTCGAACTCGGCGAATCCATCGAGATTCTCGAGACCTCCGCAGTCGCCGACCACGACGACGAAATCGAGTCGGCCAACCCGATCTGTCACGACCATGCCGGCGACTTCTCGTACCACACCCTCGGACCAGGCGTCGACGACTCGGGACTTGTCGTGCTGAACTGGGCTGCACTCGGCGACCTCGCGTAAGTCGACCAACCAAACGCAATTTTTGACGCGATACAAGCCAAGCCGCCAGCGACAGGTGCAGTTGTCGTTGGTCAAGCGTTCAGCGATGCGAAGCGGTGTGCTGTCGCGTGGTTGGAAAAGAAGCAACACCGCTGTGCGGAGTCTAAACGATTAAGCAACTCCCGTTCCCAGCAGGGGTATGGAAGAGTACATCCTCACCGACGAAACGCACCTCTCACCGGCAGTCGTCGTCACAACGATTCTGCTGCTCACGTTTTTTGCCCTCGGTATCGTGTACCAACTGGTCAGCCTCGTTCTCTAGAGCCGATCGTCACAGGAACGCCAATCGAACCGCTAACCCCCTCAGGCGTCGGGGTCGAAGTCGAGCGCAACCGAGTTGATACAGTAGCGCTTGCCCGTTGGCTCGGGGCCGTCGTCGAACACGTGGCCGAGATGACCATCGCAGGCGGCACAGACGACCTCGGTTCGGCGCATGCCGTGGCTCGTGTCGAGGCGGGTTTCGATGGTTTCGGGGTTGGCATCGAAGAAACTCGGCCAGCCGGTTCCCGAGCCGAACTTCGTTTCGGAGTCGAACAGCTGTGCGCCACAGCCCGCACAGACGTAGGTGCCGTCGGCTTTGTGGTCGACGTACTCGCCGCTGAACTTCGGTTCGGTGCCCGCCTCGCGGAGAATCCGGTACTCCGCGTCGGTGAGACGTTCGCGCCACTCGGCGTCGGAGTCGGGCAGCGACTGCGCGGAATCGGTGGGTGTGTTGGACATAGTCGACATACGGGTGCTGCGGCAAAAGGGGTTGTGGCGGGTTGCCAGCGTTGGGACGGCTCGCCGCAACAGCAACGAAACCAGCCACGTGGACGACGCAGTCGACGGTGATCACCTACTGACCGCAGCGACGACACAGCAACCGCAACCATCCACTACCCGTAACGACAACCCATTACTCCCGAGTTGTATCCGCGTGCGAGCGAACCCAGAGTTCGCCGATGCGCGAGAGCGTCGTCCGATAGGAGTTGCCCACTGCCTCCTGTTCGATGTAGCCCTTGCCGCCGGGGCCCAATCGGTCGACGTTGTAGATGACTTTCGACCGGAAGCTGTCGGTGTACTCCTCGTTGAGATCGCGTGCAAGCGCCGATGCCAACTCGCTGACCGACTCGAACTCGCCGTGTTCGCCAAGCGTGAACAGAATGAGCTCCTCGAACGGTTTGACGCTCGAAAACGAGGCGACCGGGAGTTCGACGATGTGGCTGTCGCCGATTTTTTTCGCGCCGATCGTCACCCCGCGCTCGTCGAACTCGCTGAGCAACGCGGTGGTGCTTTCGAGCCGTTCGTTCATCCGGTCGCGGTCAAGATCGCCCGAGTCGAGCAGATCCGAAAGCAGGTCGCGCTCGGCACGCAGTTCCTCGGCCAACTCAGTTTCGAGGTACTTCTCGGGGGCGGTGTAGTAGGTATGAATTCGGTCGCGGTCGTCTTGCCGTTCGACCATCACCGAATGCGCCGCCGTCGCGAAGGCGAAACTCACGGGGCGAGGCATCGAACACACGTTGACCCAGACCTCTGCGCCGCCATCGAGTTGGTCGTTAATGAGTTCGAATGCGCCCTCGAACGCGGTGTCGTAGTCGTAGACGTCTTCGAGGCGAATACGTGAGGTTTCCGCGCCAAGCAGATTCTGAAAATCGGTTTCGAGTTTGCTGGCGAGATGCCGCGAGTACTCGACGTTGGCCTCGCTGCCGACCGCACCTTCGAGCAGAATCACCCGGTCGACGGTGAACTGGTCGCGGATGAGCGGCGCGATGAGCCGGTCGTAGTCGAAGCCGACCGGCACGATGTGGGTTTGCATATCCGTACTCGGACGACCGAGGACAAAAAGCATCAGCCTCTGCCGGCCGAGAATGTGCTCATCGAACACGACGGCAACCAACCGCAACCGGTAAACAGGTCCGGCAGCGACATGTGTCCAACACGGTGACGACGTGGATGCCGAAACCGCCCCGTCGCCGCGGGCGATGGAGCTCGCCCGATCCAACCGCCGAACGGCTGATGGCTCCTTTCACGCCATGACACAGAGACAGCTCCTCGCCCAACTCGAACCGATTCTGTTGATCGCCGTCGGCGGCTTCGCCGGCGCAAACCTCCGGTATTTTTTCGACCTTCTCATTCCGGGCTCGCTGCCGGCGACGTTCTTTGTCAACGTCGCCGGCAGCTTCGCGCTCGGGGTGTTGGTGTACGACGCAATGGGCCAGCCGGCGATTGCCGACAACTCACGGCTCGTGCTGGCCACCGGCTTTCTCTCCTCGTTTACCACCTACAGCACGTTCGTCGTCGACGCGGTGCTTGTCGAGCCGATGATGACGGTTTCCTACGTGCTGGCAAGCTATCTTGTTGGCTTTCTTGCCGTGATTGTCGCCCGCCAGGTTGTCCGCGGAGGGAGCCGATAATGCCGTTTACCGAACCCGCCTACCTCGTCGGCACCGGCGGCGCAATCGGCGCGGTTGCACGGTATGTCGTGGCGACGCTCGTCGTTCGCCTGCGAGGGCCATCGACGTTCCCCGCCGCGACGCTCGTCGTCAACGTGCTCGGGAGCTTCCTGTTCGGTCTCGTCGTGTTCAGCGGCGCGGGCACCGATGCCGTGCGGTTCGTCGGCGTCGGCCTCTGTGGGGCGTTTACGACCTACTCGTCGTTTAGCGTCCAAACGATCCGGCTGTTCGAAGACGGCCACCGGGGCTTGGCCGTTGCCAACGCGGTCGGCAACCTCGTTATTTCGGGGCTCGCCGTCGGCCTCGCGTGGCTGCTTGTTGGCTAGCCGGCGCGCCGCCATCCGCGTTGGCAACGCGATCGGTGTGACACCGCTAGACGCCGGGGAGCCGCGGCTGTCGAATGGCTTATTTGTACAGCCCGAAAGTACCCGGACAACCAGCTTGCTGGCTTTCACCGATGCGCCTGATTCAAACGCTCGTTCCGGACGGCAAACACGACACCGTCGTCGACATCCTCGAAACCGAGGATATCGACTACGCGATGACGAGCGAAAGCTCGCGGTCGGGTTTTAGTGACATCGTCTACATTCCGACCGACGCCGACGAGGTCGAAGACATCATCGACAAACTCCGCGACGTCGGGGTCGAGCGCGACGGCTACATGGTCGTCAGCGACGTCGAGACGATCATCTCCGAGCAGTTCGAAGAGAAACACAGCGAAAGCGCCGCCAACGGTGAGGATATGCGGATTTCGCGCGACGAACTGCGAACCAAAGCCCAGAACCTCTCACGAAGCACGCCCAACTATCTCGCGCTCACGCTGATCAGTGCAATCGTCGCGACCGCCGGGCTGATAGAGGACAGCGCCGCCGTGGTCGTCGGGTCGATGGTGATCGCCCCGCTGATCGGCCCCGCAATGGCCTCCTGTGTTGGCACCGTCATCTACGACGACGACCTGTTTTGGGACGGCATTCGCTCACAAGCGGTCGGAATCGGTTTCGCGGTCGTCTGTGCGACGCTGTTTGCGCTTTCGGTTCGGTTCACGATCGCACCCGAACTCGAACTCCTGTTGATCCAGCAGATCGCCGAACGCGCCCATCCCGGGCTGTTGGCGCTCGCAATCGCGCTCGGTGCGGGCGCAGCGGGTGCAATCGCGCTGACCTCGGGCACCGACGAAGCGCTGGTCGGCGTCATGATCGCGGTGGCACTGATGCCGCCGGCTGCCTCGGTCGGGCTGGGCATTGCGTACGTCAACGCCCCGCTTGCGTTCGGCGCGGGCGTGTTGGTGTTGGTGAATCTGCTCTCGATCAACGTGGCCGGCATCCTCACCATCTGGATCAAAGAGTACAAGCCGAGTCACTGGTACGATTCGAAACGTGCCAGACGGGCGACCGCCGAGCGACTCATTGCCTTCGGGCTGGCGGTCGTGGTGTTGACTTCGTTTTTGGCGATGAGTTCGTTCGATGCCCGCGACAACAACGCCTTCGAAAACGAGGTCGAACGGATTACCGAGTCGGCGACGGCCAGCGAGGTCGACCTCGAGTTTCGGTACGAACCCGACCTCGTTTCACAGACGCCAAGACAGGTGACCGTCCACGTCTACGGCGATGATGCGCCGGCCGCCGCAACAGTACGCGAGTCGATCCATGAGCAGACCGGTGTCGACATCGAAGTTCGCGTGATTACCGAACAGGCCGATATCGCCTAACTCGACGCCGCCGTGTCATCCGGGTGGTCCAGTTCGCTCACGAACGCGGCGTAGACGAGCAGTTCGTACACCAACGTGGCGGGAATCAACAGCAGGCCGATAATCGTGATGCCGACGAGCACCTGCAGGATGCTAAACAACGTCGGCACAATGAACACGACGAGCAGGGCGACCAACAGGTACCGAACGCTGAGTCCGGTTCGAACGATGTCTCGGAGTGCAAACGCGTCAGCGAGATTGCGGTGACGGCCGAAGGCGTACAGCACGGCCACCGAAAAGTAAAGCAGCCCGAAGTAGGCGATTGCAAGCACGACAAAGCCGACCGTCATGAGCTGCTCGTTGAGTGCGCCGACGAACAGAACGCCAAACGCCAGCACGACGAAGCCGATCCCATAGGCGAGGCCGACTGCAAGCAGTTTGAGGCCGTCAACGAACAGGATCTCAAACCGCTCGAACTGCGGTGGCGGGTCGTCAGCGGCGGCCGCGTTGATCGCCTGGACAAAGTAGCCCATCAGGACGATCAGCGGGAGGATGAGAATGGAGCCGACCACGAGCAACGAGCCGATGAGCAGCGTTCGCGGGAGGTCGTCGGATTCGAGCGGATAGCGGAGGGACGAAACGAACATGTCGGTTCTTGTGATGACGACGACATAAACATGGGTGATTTCATCGAACAAAACCGAGTGACTGCGTCGTGTTCGGGGCACGGTGGGGGTGCAGTCGGCATGTTCGTCAGACAAAACACCCCCGTTCAGCGTCGCCGGTAGCGTGCCGTCCAGCGAGGAATCGAGCGGCGATAGCCGGCGATGCCGATAGCCGCGAGACCGACGCTCCATCCGCCGAGCGCGACGAGTGCCCCCGGCGACACCGGTGCAAACGTGAACGCGATAACGAGAATCGGCACCAACGCCAGTATCATCGCCAGTCCGAACAGCGCGAACAACGCGGTGTCGAAGAGGAACTCCGTCGGCGAGAGCCCGGCGAGATAGATGGTGACCCCGAAAATGTAGCCACTGGTTCCGATCAACACGAGAACACCGACGACGGCCTCGCCGAGCGGGGCCGACTGCCAGCCGACCGCGAGCGCGTAAAACACGAGTGCGACCGCCGGGCC
>LKMS01000087.1 GCA_001563965.1 Haloferacaceae archaeon PL-Br10_E2g29
CGCACGGTTCCCGAATCGTCGTAGGCGACCCGGGCGGTAAATCGCTCGTGGGGAACGTCTTCAACGATACCGGCGGCCGACACGGCCTCTTTGACCGCCCGCGAGTAGGCGCGAGCAAGGCCGCCAACGCCGAGATTGGTTCCGCCGTAGTACCGCACGACAGCGACCGCGACGTGTTCGAGCTCCTGTTGGACGAGCACGTTGAGCGCGGGTTTGCCCGACGAGCCGCCCGGTTCGCCGTCGTCGTGTGCCCACTCACGGAGCATCGTCGAGCCGGAGCGGTCGGCCGACGTCGACCCCGCTGGGACGCGATAGGCGGGCACGACGTGGGTTGCATCGGGATGGGCGTCGCGAACCGCGGAAACAAACGCCTCGGCGGCGTCAACGCTGTCGACGGGCGCGATGTAGCCGATGAACTCCGAGCCGCGTTGCTCAAAGGAGGCCTCCGCACGGCCGGTGACGGTCAGAAACGAGTCGGCAGCGTCGGTCACAGCCGACGGTTCGGCCGCGATCGAATAAGGCGTGACGGTTGACGTGTCGGTGGCTGGTGTGGCGATGCTTACTCGTCGTCGGCGTCTTCGGGTGCAGCCAGTCCGAACCGATCGGGATGATGTAGATAGAACAGGCCGGCGAAGGCGACACAGCCGACGAGTTCGGCCGTTTTCGCAACCACCGCAAGCGGGTCGGCCGCGAGCGCCGCAGGCGCGGCAGCTCCCTCCCAGAGCAGGTAGCCGACGAGCAACGAGCCGAGCGTCCCGCCGCCGAGCGCGCTCAGCCGCCGGTAGTAGTGGCCCCGAAACAACGCCACGGAGACGGCAAGCAACGCGAGTGCGGCCGGAACGAACAGAAACGGCCGGCTGTCGGCCACCGGATCGGTGAGCAGCGAGAACGACACGCGCGGACCGACCCACAACAGATGGATCGCCGCCGAAATCAACGCGGCCTGAATGGCGACGACGCGACAGAGTCGTTCAAGCGTGGCCCACGGGCTGTTGGTTGCGCCGGTCGGAGTGGTCGCGTCGGGCGAATCGGGCGAATCGGGCGAGGCAGTCGGATCGGTCGCGTCGCTCATCTCAGAACTCGACACGGCGGACGAACGGGAGCTCGCGAATCGAGACGAGGAGGTCGCCGTCGACGGGCTCGTCGGTGATAATGTAGAGTTTCGGTTCGTCGGTGAACTCGGGATCCTCGCTGATGAGTTGGCGAATCGAAATCCCTGCCTCGGCGATGAGGTCGGTGACGCGTGCGATGATGCCCGACGCGTCGGCGGCAGCGACCTCGACGGTGAGCACCGTCAGGTCGAGCACGGGCGCGAGGTCGCGCAGACTCGGAATCGCCGAAATGTTGGCGAAAATCCGCTGGAGTTCGGGGTCCGCGCAGATGGCGTCGGTCGTCGAGTCGACAACGCGCCGGTCAACATCGATTTCGCGGGCAATGCCGGTGAACGGAATTTCGATGCCACCCGAAACGACGCGGCCCGCCGCGTTGACCGAAAAGCCGCGTTCGAGCAGTAGCCGGATCACCGCCTGCTGGCTCGGACTGCCCTCGAACTTGCCCATGATCTCGTCGAACATGTCGCTTTCTCCGGTCGCCGAGGCTAAATCCTTCGGGGTCGGCCCCGCGGTACCGGCTCACTTATCGCATACAGTTACGTTACCGGTTACTGTCTCAGCAGCCATCGTCGCAGTGGCCATAACAGCTATTCGGTATGCGGCTGAACTGGTCATGTCGCGATGATGAACGCTCTCTTGCCGTTGGTCGAGTTTGGGGCCGGAGCGGTCGCGCTGGCAGTCGCGGTCGTCGCGTGGCAACACCGAACCAAACCGGCAGGTGCGCCCTTGGTGATCGTCGCGCTCGCGGGGGCTGGGTGGTCGTTCGGGTTGGCCCTACAGCCGACGACGACCAACGAACCGGTGAGTTTCGCCCTCCGCTCGCTGGTGTATCTGTCGACCGATCTCGTCGCCATCGGCTGGCTGTATCTCACCGCGGAGTACGCCGGCCGCGAGTGGTTCAAAAAACGCGCCGTCATCGCCGTGGTTCTCGCCTTGCTCGTGAGCAACATGCTCGCAATGACCATCAATCCCGCAGGGGCGTTTTATGCGCCCGGCACCTCCGTTGCCGCCGACGGCGTCTTCGTCCACGCGTACGGGCCACTGTACTGGTTCGACCTCGCGTGGAAGTACACGCTCATTCTCGTCGGCATCGGGATTCTCATCGTCGAGGTTGCCGACCGAACTGGGGTCTACCGCGAGCAGTCGATTGCGGTGTTGTTCGCCGGCGTCGTCCCCTCGTTTTTCGCCTTCATCGAAATCATCGAGCTCGTGCCGATCTGGGGGTTCAGTTTGAGCGCGATCGGCATCTCGCTGTCGGGCGTGATTCTGCTGTGGTCGCTGTTCTATGCGGACTTTCTCGAACTGCCGTCGATTGCCCAACGAACGCTGATGGAAAACATGGACGCCGCCATTATCGCCGTCGACGATCGTAACCGAATCATCGATGTCAACGCCCGTGCGGCGGCCCTGTTCGACATCGACGGCGAGGATATCGGCACAACCGCCGAGCGGGTATTCGCCGGCGTGCCGACGCTCCAAAGCGCGCTCGACGAACACAGACGGCTGGATACCGTCGACCGCCGCACGCACGCAGTCGGCGACGGCGGGAGCGACGCTGTCGGTACTGCTACGGGCACTGCCCGGACCGACGCCAACGATACCGCCCGAACCGACGCCGACAGTACCGCCCGAACCGACGCCGACAGTACCGCCCGGACCGACGCCACTCGCGACGACGATGACACGGCGAACAGCCGTGATGACGAACCGACGACCCGCCAACAAACGCTCACCACCGAACTGCAACACACCCACGGCGAGAAAACCCGGTACTACGAACTCTCGGTGTCGTCGATCACGTCGCCAAACGCGGGCATCTCGTTGTTTCGGGCCGACCGCCCACCGCGCCTCGGGCGCCTGCTCGTCATCCACGACATCACCGAACGCCGCAAGAACGAACAGGAACTCCGGCGGGCAAACGAACGGCTCGACCAGTTCGCCGGCGCGATTTCACACGATCTTCGCAATCCGCTGAGCGTCGCCAGCGGCTATCTCGAACTGGCCAAAGACCGCGGCAGCGACGACGATTTCGAAAAAGTCGAGCGTGCACACGCCCGAATGGATCGGATGATCGACGACCTGCTGACGATGGCTCGCACCGAGACCACGGGCATCGACACCGAACCCGTTGCCCTCGCCGACCTCGCACAGCGGGCGTGGGACACCACGCGAACCGAGGGCGCAACGCTCACTGTCGACCTCTCCGAGTCGACGACCGTTGACGCCGATGGCGACCTGCTGCAGCACGTTTTTGAGAACCTCTTTCGCAACGCGGTCGAGCACAACGAACCGCCGCTGCACGTCCGAGTCGGCCCGCTCGAAAGCGGCCACGGAGTGGCAGTCGAGGACGATGGAAAGGGAATTCCCGCCGAAAAGCGCGAGGCGATTTTTAGCCATGGGCACACGACCAACGACGGCGGCAGCGGCCTTGGACTCTCGATCGTCGAGGAGCTGGTTTCGCTGCACGGCTGGTCGATCAGCGTCACCGAAAGCATCGAGGGTGGCGCGCGGTTCGAAATCGAAATCTGATCGTCCGTGGCAAGCACTTCGAGTGCGCGCGTAGCCGATTAGAGCGCGCCTTTCGTACTCGGCGTGTCGCTGCGGCGCTCGTCAATCCGTGTCGCATCGTCGAGGGCGCGGGCGAGCGCTTTGAACAGCGCCTCAGCCTCGTGATGGGCGTTGTCGCCGCGTTCGACTTCGGCGTGGAGCGTGAGTCCGGCGTTCATCGCCAGCGAGAGCGCGAAGTGGTCGGCCATGACGCTCGTGAACCCGCCGATCTGTTCTTGGGAGAACGCACCGGAAAAATCGTAGTGCGGCCGGCCGGCGACGTCAACGACGACGCTCGCGACCGCCTCATCGAGCGGGACGCGACGGTCGGCGTATCGCCGGATGCCACGTTTGTCGCCGAGCGCCTCGTCGAACGCCTCGCCGAGACAGATCGCCACGTCCTCAACGGTGTGGTGGTCGTCGATTTCGGTGTCGCCGTCGCATCGGACGGTGAGATCGAACAGCCCGTGCTTGGCGAACGACTCGAGCATGTGGTCGAAAAAGCCGATGCCGGTGTCGACCTCGCTGTCGCCGTCTCCGTCGATTGTGAGGGCGAGATCGATCGTCGTCTCCGCGGTCTCGCGGGAGATGGCCGCCGTTCGCTCGTGTTCGCTCATACCGTCCAGTCGTCGGGGAGTGTTAAGGAAATTGCGGGCGATGACTATTTTATCCAGCCGACGCGACACACGTGTATGCCACCCGACGGTGGACCGCCGAACGACTCATCGGCACAAGCGACCGATTCTTCAATTGCAGCTCCCGACACCACGGAGCTGTCGACCGAACACGACACCGATCAGGGCGAGGGTGAACTCGAACGGACGATCGGCCTCGTCGGCGGGCTCGCGATCGGTATCGGGACGATGATCGGTGCGGGGATCTTCGTCTTCCCGGGTCTCGCGGCCGAGAACGCCGGCCCGGCGGCGGCGCTCTCGTTCGCCATCGGCGCGGTGATCGCGCTGTTGGTCGCGCTGCCGACCTCCGAACTCGCAACGGCCATGCCACGCAGCGGTGGCGGCTACTTTTTCATCTCGCGCGGGCTCGGAACCGGACCGGGCGCGATCGTCGGACTCGGACTCTGGCTCGGGTTGGTGTTCGCCTCGGCGTTCTACCTCGTCGGTCTCGGCAGCTACGCCGGACAGGTGTTCACGGAGGCCGGAATCGCCCTCCCGGTGAGTCCGGCGGTTCCGCTCGGCGTCGCGTTCGGCATCGGACTCACCGTGCTCAGCCTCTTCGGGACCGAGAACACGGCGTCGCTGCAGAACGCCATCGTCATCCTGTTGCTCGTCATCCTCACGCTGTTTCTGAGCTACGGGAGCCTCGACGCGCTCGGCGTGTTCGGGACCGAGAGCACGCCGGAGCGGTTCTTCCCGCCCGGCGGGGCACTCCCGGTGCTCCAGACCGCTGCGCTGGTGTTCACCTCCTATCTCGGCTTCGCGCAGGTCGCGACGGTCGCCGGCGACATCAAGCAGCCGAGCCGGAACCTTCCGCTCGCGATGGTCGGCTCGGTGATCCTCGTCGGAATCTTCTACGTCGTCACCATCTTCGTCGCGACGAGCGCGTTCGGCAGCGCTCGCCTCGGCGAGTTCGGCGAGACGGCGATGGTCGAAGTCGCCCGCGAGTTCGTCGGCTTCCCCGGCGCGCTCGCCATCGTCATCGCGGGGCTGTTAGCGACGTTCTCCAGCGCGAACGCGTCGATTCTCAGCGCGTCGCGGGCGGTGTACGCGGTGAGCCGCGACGACCTCATCCCCGAGACGGCGAGCCGGATCAACCTCAAGTACGGCACCCCGCACGTCGCTCTGGGGCTCGCCGGCGGCCCGATCGTCGTGCTCACCGCGACGGGACAGGTGGAGCTGCTCGCGGAGGTCGCCTCCTTCCTTCACCTCGTGATGTACGGGCTGATCTGTATCGCGCTGATCCAGCTCCGCCGCGAGGAACCTGACTGGTACACCCCGACGTTCCGATGCCCGGCCGGGTTCGCGGTCGCGGGCGTCGGTGCGCTCGCGAGCTTCGCGCTCATCGCGTTCATGCAGCCGGCCTCGATCGCCATCGGATTCATGGTGATGGTGATGAGTTACCTGTGGTACCGCTACTACGCGACCGACGTCGACCTCAAAGGAGAGTTCTGAGATGACACCAACGCGCACGCCGACGACGGACGAACAGGTGATGACTGACGGCGAACAGCCGATGACTGACGGCGGGCGGGCCGCAGACGGAGGCAGCGACGTGGAACGCGACGACGACGCACAGCACCCCCCCGAGCGCCCGACGGTCCTCGTTCCGCTGGAGGTCCTGGAGGGCGACTCGCTCCCGGTCGGCACGCCGGATCTCCTCGCAAACGCGCACGTGGTGCTGCTCGGCTACCACGTGCTCCCCGAACAGACGGCGACCGAACAGGCCCGCGAACAGTTCGGGCAAAAGGCGATGTCGAAGCTCAACGAGTTCGTCGACGCGCTCACCGAATCGGGTGCGACCGTCGACACGCGGCTCGTCTTCACCCACGACAGCCAGACCACGATCAACCGGCTCATCTACGAGTACGACTGTCTCGCGGTGTTGGTACCGAACAGCGTCGAGCGCCTCGACTCCGTCCTCGTCGCGGTGCGGGGAACGGTCGGCATCGGCCGGAACACGCGACTCGTCGCCGGACTGTTCGCCGGCACCGACATCGATGTCACGCTGTATCACATCCTCGGCAAAGACGAACTCGAAGATGACGCGGAGACGCTGATGAACGGGGTGCAAAGCGAACTCGTCGAACGCGGGATGGCGCCCGACACCATCGACGTACTCATCGAAACCCCGTCCGAACAGTCCGCGATCGACGCGATTACAGCAC
>LKMS01000088.1 GCA_001563965.1 Haloferacaceae archaeon PL-Br10_E2g29
AGCGCGCCCATCGTCCGGCCGTGAAACCCCTGTGTCGTCGCGATGATTTTCTGCCGACCCGTTGCCGCCCGCGCGAACTTCAGTGCCGCCTCGTTGGCCTCGGTTCCCGAGTTACACAACCAGACGTTGTTGATGTCGGCGGGGGCGGTCTCGGCGAGCTGTTCGTACAGCGCCGTCCGCACCGCGTGCGGGTACGACGCCTGGACGTACAGCAACTGCTCCAACTGGCTCGTCGCGGCGTCGACGACCTCGGGGTTACAGTGGCCGACCGGCACGCACGCGTAGCTCGCACCGAAATCGAGGTACTCGGTGCCGTTCGTATCGGTCAGATACACGCCGTCGCCGGATTCGATCTGAATCGGTTTTTCCGAAAAGACGAAGCCGCTCATTGGTCGGCCTCCGTTGGTTCCGTCTCGGCCGCCGCTGACTCTGTGTCGCCCGCTGCTGACTGTTCTTCATCCACCGCGCTCCGCTGAATCGTCGTCCCGGTTCCACCGAGGACGGTCGTCACCGGTTGCTCGCTGTTCGCGTCGCCGACGTACACCGCGGGCGACCCACCCTCCAACGCTTCGATTGCGGCCATTACTTTCTTTATCATAAATCCTTCCGCGGCGTTTTTCACCGCCTGCAGTTCTTCGGGTGTCGCCGCCGACGCAATCAGCGTCTCGGAATCGGCGGGATCGGCGTAGATGCCGGTCACATCGGTCAACAACACGAGTTCGCCGCCGACTACGCCCGCAATCGCCGCGGCCGACCGGTCGGCATCGGCGTTGACCGGCGTCACCGACCCGTCGGTGTTCTCGCCGAGCATCGGGACGCTCACGACGGGCGTGTAGCCGTCGTCGAGCAGCGAGTCGAGCAGGTCCGTGTTGACGCCGGTGATTTTCCCCGAGTGATCGCCGCGCTTGATTTTCTTTTTGCCGTCTTCGAGCACGCGAACCGCGGACTTTCGCGGGCCAGTAAGCAGGCCGCCGTCGACGCCCGACAGTCCGAGCGCGTCGACGCCGGCGTTGCGAAAGAGCGTGGTCAACTCGATGTTGAGTTTGCCGGCCATCACCATCTCGAACACCTCGATCGTCTCCTCGTCCGTGAACCGGCCGGTGACGCCGCCGGGCGTTTCGACGTACGTCGGCTCGATACCCATCCGTTCGAGCGTTTCGTCGACCGCGGTTGAGCCGCCGTGGACGACGATCACGTCGCGGCCGTCGGAAACGAGGTCGGCGATGTCGCCGACTGCGCCCGCGGGATCGACGGCTTTTGCGCCCCCGATTTTGACGACGACCGGTGGTTCGCGCCCACCGTCAGTCACCAGCCGGGTCGTTGAGCGAGCGGTCTCCTGCGGGTCGGCTGTGCGTGGCGCGCATCGGGTGGTCTGTGGCGCTCGCCCGTCGATCTGCGGCTCCAAATCCCCGGCGTTCGGCGCATCCGTGCTGTTGGTTTCGGTCATCATGGAAAATCCGGTCATAGTGAACTCTCGCTGCGTTTACGGTGCGCCCACCGGGTGCAGGCCCATGAACTCGAGGCCGGCGGTCTCGTCGAGGCCGAGCGCAACGTTGGTTCCATGAATCGCCTGTCCGGCCGAGCCCTTCATCATGTTGTCGATTGCCGAGAAGGCCACAATGCGCTTGTTCGAGGGGTCGAGTTCGAAGCCGACCTCGCCCATGTTGGTGCCAGCGACCGCTTTCGGCTCGGGGTAGCGGTAGACGCCACCGCCGCCGGCGACGAGGCGCATGAACGGCTCGTCCTCGTAGCTCCCGCGGTAGGCCTTCCAGAGGTCGCCTTTCGAGACGGGCGCGCCGGGGAAGACGTGACACGTCGCCGATGAGCCGCGGATCATGTCGACCGCGTGGACCGTGAACGACACCGACACGCCGAGGAACTGCTCGATTTCGGCCTCGTGGCGGTGGCTGATCGGGGCGTAGGGTCGGACGATTCCCGACCGCTCGGGGTGGCTTGAAGCCGCCCCGCCGCCCGCGCCGCCCTCGGAGGAACCGACTTTGACGTCGACGACGATCTGCTCGCTCCCGTCGAGAATCTCTGCGTCGAACAACGGCTTGAGCCCCAAAATTGTCGAGGTCGCGTTGCAGCCGCCGCTCGCAATCAATTCCGCACCGGGCAACTCCTCGCGGGTGAGTTCGGGCAGCGCGTAGACGCTTTTGTCGAGATACTCGGGCGCGCTGTGGCCGTCGTACCACTCCTCGTACTGTTCGGCCGTGTTGAGCCGGAAATCAGCCGAGAGATCGACGACGGTGTCAGCGTGCTCGAAAAACGAGTCGATCTGCTCCATCGAGACGCCGTGGGGGGTCGCCGCGAACAACACGTCGACCGATTCGAGGTCGTCGGGTGAACTGAACCGAAGGTCGAGCTCGCGGAGGTTCGGATGCGAGTGACCAATCGTTTTGTTCGCTTTCGACCGGCTCGTGGCCTGAACGATCTCGAAGTTCGGGTGGCCCGCCAGCAAACGCAACAGTTCGCCGCCGGTAAAGCCCGTGCCGCCGATGACGGCTGCGGTGTAGGTCTCGCCTGCGGCTGGCTCGCCACCGTCGGATACGACCTGTTTACCGCGGCCGCCGTCCGCACTCACGCCGTCGACCGCCGCGCTCGCGTCGTCCACGGCGTCGGTTTCGCTGTTCATGTCGGCTGTACGCCCTCGTTTTTATTATCGACTTTCGATTCGAGCCAGTCGACGACGGTGCCCGGCACGTCGGTCGCGACACAGCTGTCGAGCGCTTTGAACTCGACGGTGTGGTTGACCTCGTGGACGGTGTACTCACCGCTCTCGTCGCCGCCGATCTCCATTAGGTCGACGCCGAGTAGGCCGCCGCCGACCGCGTCGCTGGCCGTTTTGACGAGTTCGCGCGCCCTGTCATCGAGTGCGAACTCGTTCGTTTCGCCGCCTTTTGCGGCGTTGGTCAGCCAGTGATCCGAACTCCGCGTCATGGCCGCAACCGGCTCGCCGTCGGTTGCCACCACGCGGATGTCGCGGCCGGGTTTGTCGACGAACTCCTGAATGTAGAACACCTTGTGCTCGTAGTGGCCAAGCACCGATTTGTGCTCCAAAATCGCCTCCGCGGCGCTTTTCGAGTCGATTTTTGCCATCAGTCGACCCCACGAACCGACGACCGGTTTGAGCACGCAGGGATAGCCGAACGACTCGATGGCATCCATCGCTGAGTCGGTCGTGAAGGCGACTTTCGTCGCGGGCGTCGGAACGTCGGCGTTGCTGAGCGCGAGGCTGTTTTTCGCCTTGTCCGCACAGATTTCGGCAGTTTCGGCGCTGTTGACGATTGGGATGCCGTAGTGCTCGAAAAACTGCGTCACGTACAGTGATCGACTGGTCGACAGACAGCGGTCGACGACGATGTCGCAGTCGTCGATGTCGGCGGTCGTCCCGTCGAGGCCGAACTGGTGTTTGCGGACGTCGATTTTTTCGATCTCGTGGCCCCGGTCGCGTAGCTCGTTGAGCAGCAACTTTTCGTCCTGGCGAATCCGCGAATAGCATATCCCGACGTTCATATGAATGGTAATGTATGGCCCAAAACCGCCACTGGGCGAGGTGGGTGGTCAACAATCGAGCGACTTACTCGCCCCAGTCCTCTTCGAGTTCGGGTGCGGGTTCGAGCACCGGCGGGTCGACGGCGATGACTTCGAGTTCGGCACCGCAGGTTCCACAGTCGATGATCTCTCCGACTTCGAGGTCGTCGTGAAGGCTCACTTCAGCGCCACATTCCGGGCATTCTGCTGTCGTCATAGGTGTGAGTCTGTCTTTCCGACGTATATACTTAAACACATCGAACTTGTTTGATTATTTACACAACACACAGTCGTCACTCCGGGAGAATTAGGGTTTCTGACCGCTTCGTCGAAATTCTCGGTTGAATTTCATGTTTGTGTGTTTCCCCCAAACGGGGGTCGTCGGGGTGCCTGCCGGCACTGTCGCCGTCGCCGGAGCAGCGAGCGGTCGGGCTCGTCGCCGTCGCAACGCTTCTTGCGAACACCACGCGAACGACTCGGCTCACACATAACGTGTGACCTCCTCGTTGCGCGTGGATTCGGCTGCATCGATTGCCGCCCGGCGCCTGTCGACCGCGTCGCCGTCGGCGGCAACCCGCTCGCGGGCACGCGTGATCGACGCCGAAACCGCGGCTGGGGCCGGCCCGCCGAATGAGTCACGGCTGGCGACGCTTTCGGCCGGCGCAAGTGCGTTTTCGACCGCCGACTCGTCGACGTACTCGAAGAGCGATTCACCGAGAACGGCTTTGGCCGCCGAACTGAGCATGGCGGCCGAAACCGCGCCGTCGCTGTCGCCGGTTTCCGCTTTTTTGGCTTTTTCTGCCTTTTCGGCCGCCAGCGCAACGACTTCGTGGGCCGTCCGGAACGGCAGGCCGGCCATCGCCAACAGGTCGGCAACGCCGGTCGCCGTCGAAAAGCCAGCCCCCGCCTCGTCGACCAGCACTTCTTGGTTCCACGTCGCCGTCGCCACCGCGCCCGCCGCAATCGACGACGCCTCAACGACGGCGTCGACCGCGCGGAACGTGTGGGGATGCGCGCGCTGTAAATCACGGTTGTAGGCTCTCGGAAGCCCCTTGAGCGTTGTCAGCACCCCGGTTAGCTCCCCGGTGGCGTCGCCAGCGACCGCCCGCGTGAGTTCGAGCGTATCGGGATTCTTCTTCTGCGGCATGATCGACGAGGTCGAACTGTACGCATCCGATAGATCGAGATAGCCCTTGTTGGCGAAGATGATCAGATCCTCGGCGAGCCCCGACAGTGTCGTCGCGTGAATCGCCAGCGCACTCGTCGCCTCGGCGAGAAAGTCCCGCGCCGAGGAGGCGTCCATCGAGTTCTCGACAACGCGTTCGAAGCCGAGCAGCTCGGCCGTGCGCTCGCGGTCGATGTCGAACGGCGTTCCTGCGAACGCCGCCCCGCCAAGCGGTGACTCGTTGGTGCGGTCGGACGCGTCGAGCAGTCGGGCCGTATCGCGGGCGACCGTCGATGCATACGACATGAGATAATGGCCGACCGTGATCGGCTGAGCCGGCTGCAGATGCGTATAGCCCGGCATCAGCGTCTCGGTGTGCTCGGCGGCGGCCTCGATCAGTGCCTCACGGAGTGCGAGCGTCGTCTCTGCGGCATCAAGGAGATCGCTACGGAGTCGGTAACGAATACAGGCGGCGACCTCGTCGTTGCGGCTTCTGGCCGTGTGCATCTTCCCACCGTCGGGACCAACGCGGTCGATGACGGCCGATTCGATCGCCTCATGCACGTCTTCGCCGCCCGAGAGCGCGCTGTGGCCCGCGGCTTCGACGTCGTCGAGCGCGCCGAGAATCGTTCCCGCTACGTCGTCGCTGATGATGTCCTGTTCGGCGAGCATCACCACGTGCGCGCGGTCGACCGCGAGGTCGGCGGCGAAAATGCGTTCGTCGCCGGCGAGACTCGACAGAAACTCGCGGGCAGGGCCGCCGCTGAAGCGCGCTCTGCGGACGACAGCGTCGCCCGCGTTGTCTCCGGAGTCGCGGCCGGCTGTCGAGTCGTCGGTCATGCTTACTTGGCTTGGTCGTTCGCGTTGCGTTTCGCTTGCGCCGCAATACGGTCTTGATAGCCGTGGTATTTGGCGACGCCCGTGGCGTCCTCTTGGGTGATTTTGCCGACGGTTTCGGTGTTGAACGAGGCGGCATCCGCGGAGTAGACCGCATACGGGCTCTTGCGGCCGACGACACGGGCCTGTCCGCCCTCAAACCGGATGGTGACGATGCCGGTGACTGCGGTCTGGGTTTCGGCAATGAAGCCTTCCAGTGCGGCGACGAGTGGGCCGTCGACGAGGCCTTCGTAGCCTTTCTGGCTCCACTCGGCGTCGACCTGCATCTTGAAATCACGCTCTTCTTTGGTGAGGACGAGCGCTTCGAGGCCCTTGTGGGCGTTGAGCAGCGTTGTCGCCGCGGGGTGCTCGTAGTTTTCACGGACTTTCAGCCCGAGCATGCGGTCTTCCATCGTGTCGGTGCGACCAACGCCGTAGGAGCCCGCTAGCTCGTTGAGTTCCCCGATGAGTGCGACCGGCTCCATCGACTCGCCGTCGACGGCGACGGGATAGCCCTCATCGAACTCGATTTCGATTGTTTCTGTTTCGCCGGTCGGTGCGGTCGTCCACTCGTAAATTTCCTCGCCGGGAACGTAGCTCGGTTCTTCGAGTTCGCCGCCCTCGATCGAGCGGCTCCACAGGTTGGTGTCGATCGACCAGACGCCGTCGTTGCCGGCCTGGACCGGGAGGTCGCGTTCGGCGGCATACTCGATCTCCCAGTTGCGCGTCATGCCCATCTCGCGGACGGGCGCGATGACCTCGAGATCCGAGGCGCGCCAGACGGCCTCGAATCGGAGCTGGTCGTTGCCCTTGCCCGTACAGCCGTG
>LKMS01000089.1 GCA_001563965.1 Haloferacaceae archaeon PL-Br10_E2g29
GATCTCGCCGAGTACATCGAGAGCGCGCCGGCCGGCACCGAACCGCTGGCGACGCTGCGGGAGTACGCCGACTACTCACCGTCGAAACTCGACCACTACGTCGACGACCCCGGCGCGCTGCGAACGCACGTTGCGGTGCATCAAACCTACCTCAACCGCCTCGGCCCCGAGCCGTTTTGCATCGAGTGGCCGCCGGCCGACGCGGCGACGCTTCGGGCGCGACTCGGCGAACTCGCCCCGATCGTTCGCCGCCTCGACTCGGTGTTTGCCGACGTCGACAGCGCCGCAAGCGATGTCGACGCCGACGTGGACACGGATCGGCTTGCCGTTGCCACCGATGTGGCGGCCGACCGTCCCGATGGGAGCGACACCGAACGCGACGACACCGCTGCCGACGCCGACGCTGTTTCGCTCGAAACCAACCGTATCGAGATCGCCCGGCGAACGGTCTCGCGGCTGACGCGAACTGACGACTACGAGCGCCTTCGGCGGGTCGCCGTCGCTCGTGCGGAGCTTTCGGCCGACGATCTCGATCGACTCACGTCTGGGGCGGTGGCTGACGACCTCGCGGCCGTTCAGGCCGACATCGAGTCGCTAGAGACGGTGCTTGCAGAAACCGCACTCGATGACTGAGCACGTCAACACCGGCCGACTGCGTTGCGTGATCTGTCACTGGTCGAACTGGTAGGGCCGGCCGCGCTCGACATAGTCTCCGCGTAACAATATGTTCGGGAGCTATACTGTTTGTATGAGCACCGCCAACCTGATCCAGTCAATCGTGTCGAACCCGCTGTCCATCACCGACGTATTGGTTCCACTACAGTTCTCTGGTGGATTCCTGCAGTGGGCGATTGTGTTTATCATTCTAGCCATTGTTGCGACAGTGGTGGGTGCCAGTGGTGTCGCCGGCATCAGCATGACCGTGGCCAAATGGTTCATTATCCTGTTCGTCGTGCTCGCGGTCATCTCGCTGGTCCTGTAGCCGTTCGGGCTCCCGACTGGCGCACCCTGTTCGTTTGACTTGTTATTTCGCTCGTCGCCACCGACCGTTCTCGCTGAAACGAAGGTTTATTTGATCGGACGCTAAGGGACGGTAGTTCTTTCCTACCCATGGCGTCTCCAGCACGCGTCGACGACGATCCAGATCCACGGATTACTGAGGAGTATATTCGACACGTTGCTGGGGGCCCAGGCACACTCACACTCATTGGCGTCGTCCACGACCATCCCGCCAGTATCTATCGCACACAACAGCTCATCACGGCGTGTAAGCCGACGGTGCTCGCGTTGGAACTGCCGCCGATTTCGATTCCGTTGTTCGAAGCGTACGCGGCCACCGAGCGAACTCCCCCAGTGTTCGGTGGCGAAATGAGCGCGGCAATTCAGGCCGCGTCATCCGCCGCAGTCGTCGGCATCGACCGACCGACTGGCGGCTTTTTTACCCGACTGGCCAAAGAACTGTTCCAGGAGCGACCCACAGCGAAGACGGTTCGAAACGTGCTCTCGAACACGCTTGCGACGACGAAACACGCAGTTCGCTGTCGGGCGGCCGCCAGTCTCGCCACCCGAACCGCGGTTCGACTGGAAGTCGACTCGCCGGTTGTGTACGATATTGACTGGACGGATCCACCGGCGGCACAGGCGGCTGATGAGCGGAACCAGGTTCGCCGCTCGCGGTCATTTATGCACGCGTTTCGCACGAGCAACCGCTCTCGGGCCACCCAGCTTGAAGACGCCGCCCGGGAGGCCGCGATGGCAACCCGGCTCGTGAGCCTGCGCGAACAGGGAGATGTTGTCGCCGTCGTCGGCATCGACCACCTCGACGCGTTGACCGAACGACTGGACGCCGAAACCCAGACGCCCTGAAATAGACGAAGTCGATCGATACGGCCACCGATACTGCCGGTAAGGAGACCGATACGGATGGCCTACCGCTGAAGCCCACCGATTCCGCCGGTTTCGGGCGACAAAACCGTGTAAGACGGGCTTACCTGCGGCCCGCTTGGATACGCTGTTTATTACTAATCTATCCGGGAGCCACCGAGTAACTGCAATGTCACGAAGACATATCATGGACGAGGATGAGGGGAAACGAGTGGTCGACCCCAGCGGTCACGAAATTGGGATGATCACCGAAGTGAGATCCGGAACCGCGTACGTGGACGCCGATCCGGGGCTGGCGGACACGATCCGCTCGAAACTCGGCTGGAGCGAGGCAGACGAAGACGATTATCCGCTCGACGAAAGCAGCATCGGGTCGGTAACCGATGACGAAGTTCGGCTGCAGGACGCCTTCTAACCCGCATCCGAACCAGCTTTTTTATTTCACCCGACGCCGGTTCGGCGTGGATCGGTAGCAATCAACGCGTCCCACGTGAGCCAGTCTTGACTCTCGATCGTCAAACCGCCGGCACAACGTTCAACACCGCTGACGACATACGACGTGTGAACGCCTCCCATGCTGAAGCACCCCGCTCAATTTCCCCGGCGACCCGTCCGCGCTGTCCGCACGACCACGGTGGCACTGCTCACCTGCCTGCTCGCTGTGGGGCTGTTTGCGACCGCGGCGGCCGCTCAAACGCCGACGTACGACCCCGACAATCCGTTTCGCGGCATGACGCTCACCGTTTCGGGCCCGATTGAGGCCGGCGAAACGTATCAATTCCGCGTTGTCGACGATTTCTCGGGCGGAACGGTGCATTCGAGCACGTTCGTCTCCGAACTCGTCGCTGATGACGACGGCCAAATCGACATCGACACCACCGATCTTGATGCCGGCGAGAACTACTTCATCACCGGACCGAACCTCGCTGGCGGGAGCGAGCTCAGCGAGCGCGACACGTTCGAAGTTCGCGAGCAGACGTTGTCAGCGAGCTTTGGCGACGACGAAGACACTGACACAGCGGACGACGTTGCCGACGAACATACGACCGACCCGTCGCTCGAAACCGACCGCGCGGTGGCAACCTACGCCGGCACGCTGACAGTTAACGATGAACCCGCACCCGCCGGCACGACGATCGAAGCCACGATTTCTGGACAGTCTCGCGGCGCGGTGACGATCGACACCGCTGGCAGTTACGGTGCTGTCGACGACCAGGGGCTCTCGGTGGTCGGCACGCTCGCCGAGTCGGGCGACACGGTTCGGTTCACCATTATTTTCCCCGATACTGCGGGCGCGGCTGCCGGCACGGCCGTTTCGGCCCACCAGACGGTCGCGTGGGAACCCAACGCCAGTGAACACCTCGATCTGTCGGCAAGCACTGACGACCTTCGCCCTGCCGATGCGGCTGACGCGAGCGAGACGGACGAGTCGGGAGAACCGGGTGGGGGCGACACTGACAACGCGGATCCTGACGATGTCGACACCGAAACCGACGGTGTTGCGGTTCAAGCGCCGGGGTTCGGGGTTGTTACCGCGTTGCTAGGGCTGCTCGCTGCGACGCTCATACTGCGTCGCAAATAGGCGTCGGTATGTTAGCAACCGTCGTTTGGTGCGTTCTCGTAACGCGAACGTACTTCCACGTGATTTCTCGAAAATTAGCGATCGCTGGCGTCACGACCGTCGTCGAGTCGTTGCTTCATCTCGCCGGCCAGTTGCAGCGCGCGTGACGGCTCGGCTGCCTCCGCCGAAATCCGCACCTTCGGTTCGGTGCCGCTGGGTCGAACGAGCACCCATGCGTCGCCGAAATCAAGTCGGTAGCCGTCAAGCGTCGACACCGTGGCATCGACGCGGTCGGCGTAGTCGGCGGCTGCGGCGAGCATCGCCTCGCGTTCGGCCTCACGTTCGTAGGTGAGGTTGATTCGCTCGTTGTGGTAGGCCTGATACGGCTCGACGACCTCGCTGGCGGGCGTGTCGACGATGAGTTCGAGAAACTGCGCACCGATGTAGGGCCCATCACGGACGAGCCGGTAGTTGGGAAAAAAGACGCCGCCGTTGCCCTCGCCGGCGATCGGAATGTTCCGCTCCTCGTTCCAGAGCCGTTTGATCGTGGTGATGATGTGGGTTGCGCCAATGGGCGTGAGTTCGAGCGACGCGCCGACGCGCTCGCAGACATCGACGAGTCGCTGGGAGACGTTGACGGCGGCGACCGCCGTATCGCCCGCCGAGAGCTCCTGTTCGGCCAGCGCGGCCAGCGAGGCCTCGCCATCGATAAAGCGGCCGTTCTCGTCGAAAAACACCGACCGGTCGGCGTCGCCGTCGTGGGCAATGCCGAGATCCGCGTTGCTGGCGACGACGAGGCGAGCAAGATCCTCGAGGTGTTCGGGCACTGGTTCGGGGAGCCGTCCCGGAAAATGGCCGTCGGGCTGGGCGTTGACGGTGACGATTTCACAGCCGAGCGCCCGGAAGAACTCGGGACTGACGAACGTGCCCGCGCCGTGGCCCGGATCGAGTGCGACCGTCAGCTCGGCGGCCGCAATCTCCTCGCGGTCGACCGCCTCGACGGCCGCGTTGATGTACTCACTGTTGGCGGTTTCGACCTGTCGGCTCGAGCCGACGTGCTCCCAGCCGACGGTGTCGAACCGTTTGTCGAGCGTGTGGTTCTCGATTCGTTCGAGCGTGTCGACCGAGAGCTCGATGCCGTCGCTGCCGAGCAGTTTGACGCCGTTGTACTCGGGTGGGTTGTGCGAGGCGGTGAGCAACACGGCGGGCACTTCGTTGGCCTCGCAGTACTGGCTGACCGCCGGGGTGGGAACGACGCCGATTCGGTCGACGTCGACGCCGACGCTCGCCAGTCCCGCGGCCGCGGCGTCCGCGAACATTCCGCTTGTTTGACGGGTGTCGGTGGCGACAGCGGCGCGGTCGGCCCCCCAGACGGTGCCCGCCGCCTGGGCGATCTGGAGGACGAACTCGACGGAGAGTTCGCTGCCGGCGACCCCCCGTGCGCCACTGGAGCCGAATACCTTCATACCGATGAGTCAGGCGGGGGCCTCAAATCGGTTGCGAAGCGAACTGTCGGAACAGAAGGATTAGGGAATCCCGACTGCCTGATTTCGGCGGTAGAGATAGTAGATCGCGACCACGAGGCTGATCGTCAGCGCGCTGAACAGTGCGGTTGCCGCCGCCATCAGGCCGTAGAAGACGGGATCGGGCTCCCAGTCGACGGGCGCGGCGGCGACGGCTTTGGCGTCCAGATAGATGCCGACCGGGAACAACACGAGCAAGAGGGTGCCGACGCCCGCAAACAGGATCCCCGCGAGTACGGCAATCAGAAAGAACAGGCCGCTGGCGACGCCCATCCCACCGCCGATGTCGACGGCGACAGCGCCAAAAAAGAGCACGACTGCCGCGGTTCCGCCGACAATCGCCAGCACGAAGTAGAGCGGCACGGCGGCCACAGCGTACCACCAGTTCGAGTCGACAAGCGGGGCCGATTCGGTAGTCGGTTCGGCGGTGGCAGTCGGTATCGATTCCGCGGGCTGGGGTGTCGTCGACTCCGCTGTCCGGGTTGCCGCAGTCGACTCCGCTGTCCGGGTTTCCCTCGACGCAGCGGCTTCGTCGTTGACACCGTTTGAGCCTCTCTCGTCGCGGTTCGGAGGATCGATTTCGTCGCGTTCGACGCCCGTTCGTCGCGCGTCGTCCGGGCTGTTCGAATCGTCGTCGGAGGGCGGGCTCATACTGGCGACAACAGGGCCAACCCTGTTAAATCCGTCCGGTTATCGCTCGTAGAGCGGTTCTCGACTCGTCGCGGAGTCCTCCTTGACGAACGCCGTGTACGCCCAGTAGACGCCGTACAGCAACAGCCCGAGCACGAGGAGCGTAATCGCCATCTGAATCGCCCAGAACACGGCGCTGACGACGACACCGAGCAGCCAGAGCGCCAGTCGAACAAGGACGAGCACGAGGATCAGCACGCCAGCGCCCTTGAGCAGTGTTTTTGCGGAAACCATACCTGAACATTGGTCTCTCGAATCAAAGACGTTGTGAAACCGACCGCGCCGTACGCCGTGTTTCGCACGGTTTCGTTTGCCGCCGCTGACTGCCGTTCGTTTGCCGCCGCTGACGGTCGCCGATTCCGGAAGGAAACGCCTTTGCTCGCGCAGCCCCCGACACCATGCAATGAGGCTCCGCTTCGGTGAGATTGTGTGAAGGTGGCCGACGCTGTCCCCGACTTCGCCGCCGCCTTCGGCTTTTCGGAGTTCAACCGGATGCAACGCGAGGCGTTGCCCGCGATTCTCGACGGTGCCGACAACGTCGTCGCCAGCGCGCCGACCGCCAGCGGCAAAACCGCGCTTGCGGAGCTCGCCATCTGCCGGTGTCTGCGTGACAACGGGACGGCGCTGTTCATCGCGCCGATGCGCGCGCTCACGAACGAAAAGGAGGCCGAGTGGGATCGGTTCGAGGAACTGGGCTACTCCGTCTACGTCGTCACCGGCGAGCGCGATCTCAACCC
>LKMS01000090.1 GCA_001563965.1 Haloferacaceae archaeon PL-Br10_E2g29
AGAGCGGTGAGGCCTCCAGTGCGCCGCGGGCAGTCGGCCCCAGCGCGTCAAAAATCCGGTTTCGAAGGCCGTAGACAACGGCGAGCACACTCCCAACAATCATCGCGAAGCTGACGGTGCGGAGGTTGGTTCGCACCCACGTTGCGCGGTAGACCGCGACGACAACGAGGCCGGCAGCAACAAACGCGACGACCGGGTTGGGGTTGATCACGACGGTGATAACAACGGTAGCGACCAACAACGCCACGAGCAGAAAGTCGATCGACCAGGTGGAGCCAGCAACGTCAAACTCGAAATCATCGCGGCCCGCGGCGAGTGCTGACCGGCCCATCGACCACGTGGCACCGACGATGAGCCCGATAACGACCGGGTTAATCCCGTAAAAGAAGGCCTCGACCGAGGGCACCGCTTGGTAGGCGAAGTACAGCCACGAAAAAAAGACGACGAGTAGGAATGTCGGCAACATGAACGCGCCACCAGCGACCAGTGCGCCGAGCGTGCCGCCGCGAACCCACCCCATGAAGATGCCCAACTGCGTTGAGGCCGGCCCGGGAAGCGTGTTACAGATCGCAAGCCCCTCCATGAACGTCTGCCGGTCGGTCCAGCCATCCGACTCGGAGTTGTCGTCAACCAGATCGTCCTCCATCATGGCAATGTGAACCAACGGTCCGCCGAACCCGACAATGCCGATATACAGAAAGTACCGAGCGATTTCGGCGAGACGCTCACGCGTTGGTTCGCCGCGGTACGGGTTCGCTGCTGAGTCGGTCTGTGTCGTCATCGAGACGTACACACGGATGGTGGTGAGCCATACTCAATGTACCGAATAATTATTCGGAATGTAATCGATCAGAATCAGACGCCACCGAGCGTATCGCGGTCGTTCGCTGGACGTCGTTGTCTACTCGCCACAGATGGCTCACACAGTCGCAGTCGGACGCTCCAAACGAATCGACCGGCTGACACCCCGCATCCGCAAATGCCGTTGCCAACGCACATTCGACATCCCGATCGGGAAACGGTTCGACCTCGCTGAGGTGTGTTCCGTGCGCTCCCAGCAGGTAGTCGATGTGCCAGTGGCGAACGTTGTGGTCGCCGACGGCAACCCGGCGGTGTCGCTCGACACGCGAGAGCCCGCCGGGGCCGAACGCGCTGCCGACGTACGCGTACGTTCCTGGCAAAAACTCACGCTCACCGAGTGCGCCGACGTCGACCGCAATCGGGGATCCACACTCGACAAACAGCACGTAGGATCCCAGGTCAGCCATCTGTCGAGTCGCGATTAGTTGCCCTGCGTCTCGGTATCCATCTCTGCGACCTCGGCTTCGAGCCACTCGCGGAACCACTTGACGCGTTTGAGCCGCTGGTGGGCGAGGCTTTCGGCCGTGTCGGATTCGAGTCGTTCGACGTGGTCGGCGCCGCGCTGGTAGACACGGTCAACCATTCGGGCGGCATCCATGTGGGTTCGCGACTCGTAGCCCATCCGCAACAACATGAGTGCGGTGCCGTTCGCACCGATTTTGTCGAGGATATCGGCCTCCATCAGACAGCGCGATTCGAGCGACACCTCCGAGAGCGACCCCTGAAACGAGTGGTCGACAATGACCTGACAGACCGAATCGATGAACGACTGGGGATACTCACCGCGGCTTTCGAGATACTCGCGGGCGACTTTCGCGCCTTCTTCGGCATGGATGTCCTGGGGCGCTTCAAGTTTTGAGATGTCGTGAAACAACGCGCCGACCGTCACGACGTCGAGATGTGCGCCCTCGCGTTTGGCGATTTTTCGCGAGAGGGCGACGACGTTCTGAATGTGGTTGAAGCGGTAGTCGGCGCTGTGCCATGGATACCACCGCATGCGGCCACCGTCGTCCTCGTTTTGAACGCTCGCCGAGAGATAGTCGTAGACGAACTGCTCCATATCTTCCAGCTCCGCGTCTGAAACATCCGACTCCTTGATTTCAACACCCATGGAGACACCTCACGGAGGAACGATTGCGTTGGTTCATTGAAAGACAGAACGTTCGTTTGACTCTTAGGCGTTACGACAGCCGTGACCCGCCGAAATGCTGTTAAATAGTCGGTGATGGGTCGGCTGTAGTGTCCCACAAAATAACAGGCTGTTGGTTATTTTAGGTGCGCCCCCGTGTGAATGCGCAACCCGATCAGGGAAGCCCCAATCAGGCCAAAGAGCGCGACGAGGACACCAAAGCCGGGGCTCTCGTCTTCAGTGGCTTCGTCATCGTCCGCTGGCTCGGTCTCGTCTGTCGGCTCGTCCGGTGCCTCGACAGTGAGCGGCCCGGTGAGACTGTCGTCGCCGGTTCGCAGTTCGACGACGTAGCTTCCGGGCTCATCGGGAGCGGTGACATTCATCGACACCGTTTCCGAGTCATCGGCCTCGAGTGTGAGTTCCTCTTCGCCGACCACGTCGTCGTCAACCAACAGTTCGACCGTCTGCGTTGTCGACTCGCCACCCGTGTTAGTGACGGTGGCCGACACCGAAACCGACGCACCGGGCTCGACCGACTCGTCGGTCAGTTCGAGATCGGAAACCTCGAAGAAGGCGGGATCTGCTGGGTCGTCATCGTCATCGTCCTCTCCCGGCGTCGCAGCCGTGCTGACGCCGGTGTCGGTCACGGTGAACTTGAAGGTGTACGTGCCCGGATCGATGTGCCGGAAGTCCGCAAGCAGGGTTCCGTCGCCGTAGCCGCGAACAACGAGGACGTCGTCATCGGCGTACGTGTCGTGGCCCGCAAAAGGCGAGCGATCCGTGACTGGGTCGCTCGCGTCGGTGTGATCCGGTGTGCTTCGGAACATCGTTTCGAGATCATCGAAGTCGAGTCCTTCGGCAGTGACGTTCATGTTGTAACGCGCGCGGTTGGAGTCAATCTCAACTTCAACCTCGTCATCGCTCGTGGTAATGTCGTCAGTTTCCCACGTGATGCGCAACCGCTGGACGACGACCTCAAACGGGTCGGCGTCAGCGGCATCGACGGTCCCGGTTGCGGTGCCAGTGCTGTCGAACTGGACGACGGTGCCGCGCTCACCGGCGGGCACAATAACGTACTCACCCGAAAGCCGTTCAGAGTCGAGCAGGTACGCACGGTCGTCGTCAACGGCGAACTCACGGACGAACGAGCCCGTTCGGTCGTTGCTCGAATCGTACCGACGGAGCTCAAACGTGTCGCCACTGGCGACGTTGTTGGGAACGGTGAGGTTGACCTGTTGGCCCTGCCAGACGATCGATCCCGACTGGAGCGAGGCGTCGGGCTGGCTGCTCGGTGCGGCTGCAACGGAGCCGGCACCCATCGCGACGAACGAGAGAATCATGCCCAGGGCAACGAGGAGTGTGAGCAAGCGATGCGAATTGGGTGGAAGATTCATCGAGGTCTCACTGGGGGCCAGTGAATATAACAATCTCGCTGACAAAAAAGATGACATCGACCGAAACACCGATACGGGGATAGCCGCCTTGTGCAGCCATGTACGTTGTCGTCAACGCCGCCATGAGCGCCGATGGAAAGCTCTCGACGCGGCGGCGCGAACAGGTCACAATTAGCGGCCCCGACGATTTCGACCGTGTCGACCGGGTTCGCACGGCCGCCGACGCCGTCATGGTCGGCATCGGAACCGTGCTCGCCGACGACCCACATCTCACCATCGACGTCGCCGACCGCCGCGTCCAGCGCAAGCGACACGGCCGACCCGCCAATCCTGCCCGCGTCGTCGCCGACTCACAGGCCCGAACGCCACCAGATGCACGAATCCTTGACGATGCGGCGACGACCTACCTACTCGTCGCTGAAAGCGCGCCGAGAGACCGCAAACGCGCGCTCGCCGACCGTGGCGCTGAACTCATTGTCGCGGGCAGCGAGCGCGTTGAGCTCGCCGACGCCGTGGACCAACTGAGCGAGCGCGGTATCGCCCGGCTCATGATCGAAGGCGGCGGCGAGCTCATTTTTTCGGCGTTTGCGGACGGCCTCGTTGACGAACTCACGGTCTATGTTGGCTCGCTCGTCATCGGTGGTCGCGACGCCCCGACACTCGCCGACGGCGACGGCTTTGTCGACGGCGTCTCGCTCACACTCACGGACGTCGATCGCCTCGACGACGGCGTCCTGTTGCGCTATGATGTCGCAGAGTGAGTTCGGTCAGCCTCAGGGGTCGCCCCCAGTCCTATCGGGTGGGCGATGTGTCGACACGACCCTAGAACTGTTATACGGCTTGAGTTACAACATTGGAGTATGAGTGCCCCAACTACGGCCAAACCGATTCACGTTGAAACAGAGAGCCAGTTCGAAGAACTGCTCGCGTCGAACGCGGTCGTGCTCGTCGACTACTACGCCGACTGGTGTGGCCCCTGTAAGATGCTCGAGCCAACCATCGAGGCGGTTGCCGGTGAGACCGATGCTGCTGTGCTGAAAGTCGACATCGACGCCCACCAGGAACTGGCAAGCGAGAAGGGAATCCGAAGCGTTCCCACCATCGAGTTCTACAAAAACGGCGAGGCCGCCGACCGCGTGATCGGTGTCCAGGACAAAAACGACCTGCTCGCTGCGCTTGCCGAACTCGGTGCGTAAGAACGCGTTGGTGATCCGTCCAGTCCATCTTTTTATTTCGGCGAGTCCCAGAACGCGGCAAACTGGTCACCCAGATACTCCGGCGTCAGACGAGTGAACTCGTGCTGTTCTTGCGGAGAGAGAAACGCCGTGACCGACCGTGGTCGATCCGGAAGGTAGCGCTCGCCAACCAAGATGCGCACCCCACACTCATCGGGGCCACGCAACACGCGGCCGATTGCCTGACGAACCTGTCTGACCGCGGGCACCGTCAGCGCGTATGTGAACGCGTTTTCCTCGCCAAATCGGTCGCCATAGGCGTGTTTGACCGCTTGTACCCGCGGCGAGCCGATGTTGACCAGTGGAACCCCGAACACCGCACAGCAGTGCAGTTGGTCGCCCTCGAAATCGACGCCCTCAGTGAGCGTCCCGCGCGTACTCGTCACGAGAACCGCGTGATCGCCCTCGACGAACCGACGTTTGAGCGCCTGTGTTTCCTCGTGCGTTGATGATTCGTCGAGAAACACGGGTTTGTCGATTTCGTCGCGCAGGCGATCGGCGGCCCAGCGTGCCTCGCGGTAGTTGGGATAACACAGGAGAATATTACCGTGGCTGCGGGCGACTTCGCGGGCGACGTAGGCGTAGCGCTCGCGGGTTGGATTGTGGTTGTCGAGCGCTGGCTCCCCGCGATTGCGGGCGGTAAACGCCATCACATCGACCACCCAACTTTCGCGGTTGGTTTCGGGAAACTGCAGCGGATAACTGCGCCGTTCGACGTGACGTGGCGACTGGTCGGTCACGTCGGAATCAGCTGACGGGTCGCGTTCGGCGGAGACGTTCCGCGTCGATAACGCGCGCAGTCCGCTGACCGTCTCGAAAATGTCGATTGGTTCGAGGGTCGCACTCATCAGTATCCCGCCGCCGAACTCGTGAAGTACGTCGCGAACCTCCTCGGCAGGGATACAGTTGTACATCACGAACGAGGCGGTGTAGACGCCGTGCCACAGGTAGTCCGGATTTCGGAACTCGCCGGTGGTCGGCTCCAACGTGAGTTCGCGAAAAAACGTCGTGTGATCGCGCGTCCACCACTGGCCGAACCGAACGCCGGTCGCCGTACAGACACAGTCACGGGTGACACCGAGTCGATCTAGTGTCGCCTCAACCGCGCTGCCAACCGCGCCGAGTGTCCGGAAAAAGTCGCCGTCGTAGTCGGCGTCGGCTTCCGCCCATTCGGTGAACGCGTCGCGCTCACCGCGTGCTGGGTCACGAAGTTCGAGTTCGATCGGTTCGTCGGGAAGCGAGTCGCGATAGCCCGCACGGTAGCCGTCGAACCGCTCGGACAACGCCTCGTCAACGCGCTCGTCGAGCCACGTGATCGTCTCGCCGTAGAACTCGTGAGCCTGCTCAACGGCGGCAAGAGGGATATCGTGGTCGCCGAGCGCGCGCTCGACGAGGTCGCGGTTGTCGGGATGTTGCCGGGCGTGTTCGAGGAGCACGCCCAGATCCCGCTGGGCCTGGGCAATCGTTATTCGGCCCACGGTGTCGCTCAGGAGGTCGCGAACGCGTTCTTCGAGCCGGTGAGCCTCGTCGAGAATGACGAGCGTCCGTTCGTCGAGAACCGATTCGGTGAGATGCCGCGTTCGGCTGTCGAACAGGTGGTTGTAGTTGCCGATGACGACCTCGCTTTCTTCGAGCAACACTCCCATCACGCGGTGTGGACAGGTGCCGGCCGAAACGGCCGC
>LKMS01000091.1 GCA_001563965.1 Haloferacaceae archaeon PL-Br10_E2g29
CGATGAGTTCCTCTACCTCGGGTCTGGTTCGTGGTTCGTCGATCACGTCCGGGAAGCTCGTCTCGTCGACGAGCGCCCGCAGGAACGCGGCGTGGCGCGCTTCGACACTGTGAATGCCGAGTGCGGCAACCACGACGTCTTCGTTGTCAATCGACGGGGCGGCCCCAGCGTATGCCGAGACGCCGACGTCCTCCAGCATGACTGCGGTGCCAAGGAACGCCATCGGATATTCGACGGCCATTCCGAAGTCGAACTCAGGTTCCTCGATCGGTGTGCCACCGAGATCGACAATCGTGTCGCCGAGCGCTTCGGCGTGAGCGATCTCGTGGTCTCGAATCGTTTCAAGCTCCTCAAACACCCGTTCGCGAAGGGCACTTTCCTCTTTGAGCGCACGACAGTTGCACAGCTCTTCCTCACCGATATTTTCGAGCCCCTGGGTGTAGAAGTCCGCCTCAAGGAACTCGAGAAGCCGCGCGTAGTTGAGGATATCAACATCGTCTTCGAAGTCGGATGGTTCTGGCTCTCCGTTGTCCTCCTCCATTTCTTCCTCCTCTGGTTCTTCGTCTTCCTGTCCAGTCGCTGGACCAACGAGCGCCCCGACTGCTGCGAGGCTCCCGAGCGCCCCTGCACCGACGACGAACTGTCGCCGCGTGTTGTCAAACATTCCATTCTCCGTCCGGTCATTCGCGTCTGTCGGTTGTACCACAGACACACTCCGTCCCCTCAGGGGTTTGTTATGTACATCCATGCCGTGACTCCGGTCGGCTTACCCAGTTGTCCGAATCACGGGCGTTTCAGTCGCCATAACATGAGAACCCGCTCTCTGCGGACGGTATGGCCTGTCTTGGCTGAGTAAGTTCAGCGTTGACGGCTGGTTCTCCACCGGCGGATCGCTTGGGCCCGCCGAAGACTGCGGTCTGTGTTACGTCTATCCGTTTTCAATCAACGGCGAGCCTCTTACCGCCGTTGCATTCGGTTTGGGCCCTTGTCCGTGGTTGCTCAGCACTCGTTTTTTCATGGGTGTCTGGAACGTTCGGTATCGCTAGCTGCACCCTGTCGGAGTCTTCGTCCTTGGGTGTGACCGACTGCGGTGTCTCCACCAGTCCTCCGACCGATTTTATCACCAGTTGGGCTAGTATCAACTGCATACTGAAGACGGGAACCGCCAACCGGTTGGGTATGCAGGTGATTATCCTTGCAGCCGGTCGGGGAACACGCATGGGCCCGCTTACGGACACGCTCGCCAAACCGATGCTGCCGGTCGCCGACCGCCCGCTCGTCGCTCACGCCGCGACAGCGGCCGTTGACGCCGGTGCCGACGAGCTCATCTTCACTGTCGGCTACGGCGAAGACCAACTCCGTGCGTACTTCGGCGACCACTACGCGGGCGTCCCGGTCACGTACGCCGTCCAGAAAGAGCAGCTCGGAACCGCCGACGCCGTTGCCGCCGCGGCCGACGCTATCACCGGGCCGTTTGCGGTGCTCAACGGCGACTCGTTGTACCGCACGGGCGACCTCAAAAAACTGTTCGCGTCGGCCCCACAGATCGGCGCAATCAACGTCGACAACCCCTCGAACTACGGCGTTCTCGTTACCGACGTCGACGACGTCGTCACCGACGTTGAGGAGAAACCCGACCAACCCAGTTCGAATCTGATCAACGCCGGAGCGTACACGTTCACGGCCGACACGCTCGCCTTGCTCGACGTGCCGAAGAGCCAACGGGGAGAACACGAACTCACTGACGTCCTTGACCGACTCATCGAGCGTGCCGAACTCGGCTGTGTCACGTTCGACGACTGGCTGGATGTGGGTCGCCCGTGGGAGCTGCTTGCGGCAAACGAACGTCGGCTTCCCGGCGGCAGTCCCCGAAGTGAGTCGCCGGGCCCCGCTTGCTCGACTCGTTTGGTACGTTCCGACCCCTCGATGACCTCCGACGGCGGCCACGACGTTGCCACCGACATGGGCTCACCGATGGGAGCGCCCCCGAAACCCGCTATCCATCCGTCGGCGACAATCGGCGAGGAGGTCGTGGTCGAACCGGGCGTCTCGGTCGGCCCCGGTGTCGTCATCGAGGGGCGTGTGCTTCTTCGCACCGGCTGTTCGGTCGGGCCCAACGCCTACGTTCGCGGCGCGACACTCCTCGACGAAGACAGCCACGTTGGTCACGCGGTCGAAATCAAAAACAGCGTCCTCATGCGGGGTGCAACCGTCGGCCACCTCTCGTACGTCGGCGATTCGATTCTCGGCGAGAACGTCAATTTCGGGGCGGGAACCGTCGTCGCCAACCTCAGACACGACGGCGAACCCGTCTCGCTCACGGTGAAGACTAAACGACTCTCGACGGGTCGACGGAAGTTCGGTGCCGTCGTCGGCCCCAACGCTATGACGGGAATCCAGACCGGCCTCAACCCGGGTGTGACGTTGTCAGCAAACGCGCGGACTGCCCCCGGCGAGAACGTCAGCCGGGATCGCTAACCGCCACAACACCATCGGATCGCTCGATCGGTGACAGCGTAACGCTGGCCGCACTCATCCCAACACGATCAGGAGTGCTCAATTAAACACGATCAGGAGTGCTCAGTTCGTTCGGTTAGCCATCTGTGTTCCATGAGGTAAACTGCCGATCCGTGTCGTCCGTGTCTGGGTGTTTTGCGGCATCGCCCTTACTGAGTCTGTGACGGGGCAGACAATCAAGACAGCCGTGGACGGAGTTGTTGAGTCCGAACACGCGCACGAACTGTCGGGTGACCATTGTGCCACAGCGACTGCACTGTCGACCGGGAGTGTGTGTCGATTGTTTGTTCGACATACCCCAGCGAGCGTCCCATGGGTGTGTAAGTATGAACCCGGTACACCACCGGATTTCACCGGTAGGAACCTCCTACTACTGGTTTTTCAGCCCGTTGCGCTCGATGAACGGCTGGCGCTGAGTTGGCTGCTCGGCCGTTCGGGCGGGTTGTTTTGGCGTCTCGTCGGCAACATGGCCGGTACGGATCGCCTCGCTGCCGGCGACGAACACCCGCTCGACAGTGGGGACGGGCCCCTCGCGGAGGACGACGAGATCCGCACGCGCACCGACGGCGATCCGACCACGATCCGATAGCCCGACGCAGTCGGCCGGATTCCGGGTTACGCGGTTCACTCGTGTCGGGAGCGACTCGCCCGTTTTAACGAACGGCGCAGCCAACAATGACGGTGGATGGTAGTCCGCACAGAGCACGTCGACGACGTCGGCGTCGACCGCCTCACGCGCGCTGAGATTGTCCCACAGACTACCGCCACGGACGAGGTTCGGTGCCCCCATCACCGTGGTCAACTCCAGCGCCCCAGCGTGACGAATCGTCTCCAGCGTGAGCGGATACTCGCTGATCGATACGCCGTAGTCAGCCATCGAGTCAACAGCCGCTGGCGACTCGTCATCGTGTGAGGCAAGCGGCACCGACGCTTCTCTGGCGATCGCCGCGATCCGTTCGAGCAGCGCGTGGCGGCTGGTCGAATCGAGCGACTGGCGTCGTCGGGCGAGCGCCTCGATCGAATCAGCGGGCCAGTTTCGGTCTTCGACATAGTGTCGCTCAAACGCTGACCGGTCGAACTGACCGCTGTCGGGTTCGTGGTGCATCACCGACAACAGGTCGATTCCGGAACGCTCGCTGACCGATTCGACCGCGGCGACGCTCGCCTCGTTCAACTCACAGCGCGCGTGCAGGCGGTTATCCCCGAGCGTGCGACGGTCGGTGGCGAGCTCGGCCGCCAGCTCGGTCGCCATTTCACGTGTCCGACTCTCGTCGGGACTGTCCTCGAAGGCGACCGCGTGGTACTTTGTCGTGATCCCGTTGAGCAGGTTTTGTCGGTCGGCGGCAACGAGCGCGGTCGACACGTCAACGTGGGCGCCCGATCGCGGCGAGAGGTGTCCTTCGATGTCGTCGCCGTGGAGATCGACAAGCCCCGGAATCACGAGCCGTCCACTGACGTCGATCGATCTCGCACGCTGGAGGCTGCGGTCCGGAGTCCGACCAATATGGACGATTCGGTCGCCGGCAACGACGATGTGGCCCTGCTCGATCACGCCCGTCGGGGTGACAACCCGACCGTTGCGAAACTCGATCAGTTCGCTCATCGGTGACGCTCGCTGTGGTTGGTCATACCCCGGACGTTCTCACACAGCGGGCTTTGTTAGGCACGTCCGACTTTGCCGTCTCGTCGACATGGCCGTTGGTAGGAGCCCCGTACTCATGGCCAAAGACGCCCAACCGGGGAGCTATGTCCTCGGTTGATGCAACACACGCGGTCTTCGGTTACGAGCGACAACCTGCGGTCATCGGCGCGTCCGTCGCTGACGGGCCGACAGACGCTTCGGATGGGTACGCCGGTGCTTCCGGTAGTCACGCCAATGCTTCCAACGCGATCGAACGCCGCACTACGCACACAGCGTGTGAACGCACGTCTGCTCAGCCGTTGGTGAGGTGCTGACGCATGTTCGGAACCAGCGGCGTCCGCGGCCCGGTCGGGAGCGCGGTCACCGCGGGACTTGCCCTCGACATCGGCCATGCATTGGCCGCCGAGGCCGACTGCGTCGTCGTCGGCCGTGACGCTCGCGATTCGGGGCGCGCACTGGTCGACGCGCTGGCGGCCGGACTGGTCGAATGCGGCGTCGACGTCGTCGATCTCGGCGTGGCGGCAACCCCAACGATTGCGCGAGCGGTTGGAACACAGAATGCCGATGCCGGGGTTGCGATCACGGCCTCGCACAATCCGCCGCAGGACAACGGTCTCAAACTCTGGACGCCGTCGGGACAGGCGTTTGATGACGAGCAGCTGGCCGCAATCGAAGAGCGGATCGATGCCGCTGACCCACCGTATGTCGACTGGGATGCGTTCGGTCGCCGGACGACGTGGACACTCGCGGGTGACGCCCATCGACGAGCGCTGGTCGCTGCGGGTCGCCGTCGCACGAGCGGTGCGGAACGCTCGCTTGCGAAGCTGCACGTCGTTGTCGACATCGGCAACGGGATGGGGGGGATTACCGCCGATGCACTCTACGAACTGGGTGCGACGGTCGAAACGCTCAACGGCCAGCCGGACGGCCGGTTCCCCGGTCGACCGAGCGAACCGACGGCGACGAACTGCGCGGGACTCTGTGCGTACGTCGCCGCCAGCAACGCCGACCTTGGTCTTGCCCACGATGGCGACGCCGACCGACTGCTCGCGGTCGACGACAGAGGGCAGTTCGTGTCGGGCGACACCCTGTTGGCCATCTTTGCGCTGGCGACCGCGACTGCCGGCGACCGGATTGCCGCGCCGGTCGATACGAGCCTCGCGGTCGACGATGCGCTTTCGGCGATCGGTGCGACGGTCACGCGAACCCGGGTTGGCGACGGCTACGTCGCCGCGGCGACCCGGGAGGAGGACGTCGTTTTCGGCGGCGAGCCCTCCGGGGCATGGATTTTCCCCGCCGAAACCCGCTGCCCGGATGGCCCACTGGCGGGGGTCGTCCTCAGTGTGCTTGCGGCCGAGCGATCGCTGGCAACACGCGTTGATTCGGTTCTCCAGTATCCCATTCGCCGCGAAACAATCGAGACGACTGCAAAGGGGGCCGTGATGGATCGTATCGCCGAACAGCTTCGCGGACTGGACGGCGAACTCACCGAGATCGATGGCATCCGAATCGGCCGTGATGACGGCTGGTTCTTGCTCCGGGCATCGGGCACCCAACCACTGATCAGACTCACTGCAGAGGCGCGCGAGCCAGCGATTGCCGACCGGATTCGAGACGATGCCCGCGCGGTCGTCGACCGTGCGCTCGCTGCCGACGCGCCACGTGCGGAGTCGATCGATCACTCCGACTAGTCGCGTGTCGCCGCGCCCGCTTCGGCCGGTAGTAGGGGGCTAACTTTTTCAGTTCCATCCCTTGCTGCACTCGATGTTGACCGATCACCTCGACACCATCGACGTCGATTATCACGATGGAACCGACGAAACCGCCGCCGACTATCCGCGGCTGGCCGACAAAATGGAAAAAGCCGTTGCGGTCACGCGGCGCGCTCTTGAACAGTACGACACGCCGGCCGTGATGTGGACCGGTGGGAAGGATTCGACGCTCGTCTTGTACATCATCAACCAGGTTGTCGCCGAGTTCAACGTGGAAAAACCGACAGCGATCTTCATCGACCACTACCAGCATTTTCCGGACCTCCACGGCTTTCTCGACCACTGGGCCGACGAATGGGACGTCGACCTCGTCGTCGCCCGCAACGA
>LKMS01000092.1 GCA_001563965.1 Haloferacaceae archaeon PL-Br10_E2g29
ACCGCAATGGTAACCGTAACCGAGCACGACACCCGAGAGGCCATCCTTGACACAATGGCTCGCGAGTGGGTCACCCGCGTGCCGGTGACCGGCGACACACGCGACGAAATCCGCGGAATTTTCGACGTTCGCGACGTGTTAGAAGCCGACGACGACACGCTCGCCGACCGGATGACCGAACCACAGTTTGTTCCGGGGTCGAAGCCGGTCGATGAGGTGCTCACCGAGATGCAGACCGAGGGCCACCGGATGGTGATCGTCGTCGACGAGTTCGGCACTGTCACCGGGTTGGCCACGCTCGAAGACGTCGTTGAAGAGGTCGTTGGCGAGCTGTTCAGCGGGAGCGACACCGACCCGATCCGCGTTGTCGACGCCGACACGGCAGTGCTCAACGGCTGGGCAACCATCGACTACGCGAACACCTCGCTCGGCGTGTCGCTGCCGACCGACGGGCCGTTCGAAACGGTTGGTGGGTTGATTACGCATCATCTCGGTCGGCTTCCATCCGAGGACGATCGCGTCGAACTCAGCAACGCAATTATCACGGTGCTTGACGCGACCCCGACCCGGATCCGCCGCGTTCGACTCGACTGGACAATCGATGCCTCCGACGACACGCCCGATAACGTGTCCGACACGCATGCAGCCGCGGACGAACCCGCCGAACCGGCCGGCCCGTTGGAGAATGACGATCCAAACAACGAAAAAAACTAAGCCCTTCGCCAATTCACGGGTGCCGATTCTCCCCTCATGGTTCGGACGTCGGGATCAATTCAGTGTTCTTGGCTCTCGGAATCGTCGCTACCGCCAATGAAATTGCTGATTGTGAGGTCAGTTCCCTTGCTTTCGCCGGGCAGGATGTCGCCCAGCGACGCACCGAGGGCGGCGGCCGCCCAGATGACCGTGATGCGAGCGAGCATTTCGAGTGATGTCGGGTCGTCGGCGAACAGCCGCCCCCACATGAGCATCAACCCGGCGGTCGTCAGAAACGACGCGCCGAGTACGCCAACCAGCCGGCGCGGAACCACGCCCAGAATTGGATTCGTGATTTTTACCTCTCGAAAGTCGACGACGTAGAGTATTTTTGTGGCAAGCAAGAGAACAAACGAAATGTTGAGAAGGAGGAAAATCGGGACGCCAACCACCCGAAACGTGACGAAGTGTTCGGCAATCTCGAAGACGCCGTCCTCGACGAGCAGTGGCAAGGCGAAAATAATGCTCCCGACGATCGCTTCGCCGATATCCCGGCTGGTGTATTTGTCGATCTGCTCGTCGAGAAACGCGCCGCCAGGTAGACGTTCGAGCATTTTTTTCGTTTCTTTGAGCTCTCGTTGCTGGGCGGCCGTCGTCATCGTCTCCTCGAGTTCGTCAAGCTGGGTGAGAAGTGCATCCATCTCGGGCGTGTTGCCGCTCGGGCCCTCGCTTGTGTCCGTGTCGGTCGTCATGGGATTTCTCAACCAAGCACGAATATAAATACTGCTGACCGAATCGCACCTAGGGGCGGCGACCGCGATGCCGATCCGCTGGCCGGACGCAACCGGGAGATTCAATCCGCCTGCAGCCGTAGGTCGTCCACGAGATGCCACTGACCTACCTACAGTTTCATCTGGTGTTTACGCTCCCCGTCGTGGTGCTGCTTTGGTATCTCCGTCCCAACTATCCACCACACAGGCGGCAGCGCGGCGCAGCTGGGATTGCGATTCTCATCGCCATCGCCTTCACCTACACGACGCCGTGGGGGTCGTACATGATCCAGCGTGGTGTCTGGTGGTATGGTGAGGGGGTCGTCCTCGCCACGGCGCTCGAAATTCCACTCGGTGAGTACGTTTTTTTCATCATGCAGACGCTCATCGTTGGTTTCTATCTCTACTGGCGTGGCTTCGATCCGACCTACCAGTCGGGTGATTTTGCGCTCGCGCCACGGCTCGGCGGCGTCGGCGTCGGGATTGCGATGCTTGTCGGCGGCCTCTGGCTCGTCGTTCGTGATCCGTCGTTTCTGTATCTCGGTGGACTCATCGCCTGGGTCGGTCCCGTGGTCGCCCTTCAGTGGGGTGTTGGCGGCGGCTATCTCGTTCGCAACCCGCGACCGTGGATTGAGGCTACGGTCGTTCCGGGCGTCTACCTCTGGATCATCGATCGGTTCGCCATCGACCGTGGACTGTGGATTATCTCCGAGCAGTACACCGTTGGCATCAGGCCGTTCGGTCTGCCAATCGAGGAGGCGTTGTTTTTCATCTCGGCGGGCGTGATGACCGTCACCGGCCTGGTTCTCTTCGAGTGGGTGCTCGACTGGAACGACCAAACGGGCCGACTCACCGATGTGATTCCGGGCGTTCGATAGAAAAAACCGGAATTTGGCGGACTGTCGTCCGTGGCGAATACAAACGCGCGAGCAACACGGATCTGCGCGGGAACCTGATCGACAACAGCGGTGTGGTGACCGACCGTCTTCTGTGTGGAGCGATTGTTCGGTTTCAGACGGTGCGTTCGACGCGCCAGGTGGTCGCGCCCGTGTACGACCAGCGCTCGATCGAGAGGTCCTCGACGGATTCTTGCAGTTTGACGATCAACGCACCGATCTCTTTTGACGAGAGGTTGACGTCGTCAGCGATGAACTTGCTTTTGAAGTACATGTCGCCGGCTTCGGCGCGCTCACGGAGGTAGGTGGCAAGTCGCGCCTCTTTTGATGCAACCGGTTCGTCGTCGGTTGCAGACGCGGTTGTTGGACTCGATTCTTCGGACGGGGTGGCGGATGCGGTGGTGCTCATTGGTCTGTGTTGGTGTAGTCGTGGCCGACACGGAGTGCCAGTAGTTGGACGCCGAGCAGGACGAGGAACAGTCCGCTTTCGCCGAGATACAGCGCTGACAGAGAGAGCAGGGGCAGCGCGATTGCCGCCCAGAAACTCAGCCAGCGAACGGACTGGGCGAGTGTCAGCCAGCTGCCGTGGACGGTCTGAACAAGGCCGTCGGAAGCGACCAAGCGGTTCGATTCGAACGTTCGTGTGGAGGAGGTCATTGAGAGGTCACCAACTGATTCACACATGGGATGAGACCAATATATAAACCACAGAGCGTTGGCGCAAATTCACGGCTAAAATCCGATAAAATGGGGGTTGTTGTATGTTTTATAACCGCCTCAGATACGGGTAGATTATTTATTCTCTACTCTGCGCTCGTTACGCCGAATCTCTCGGAAATCCGAAAGAAAATTGGTTACGACGTCGTTGTCGCCGACTACCCGTCGATTATGCTCCAGCACTGCCGCTCGCGATGTGGCGCGCGCTAGTGAACGGCGAGTCAGTAGGCGACAAAACAAGGTGAAAATAGTCCCACGCGGATTCGAACCGCGGTCATAGGCTCCAAAGGCCCATATGATTGGCCACTACACCATGGGACTGTAGTTACACGTCGGGCCGCGAATTTACATAGTCCTTTCTTTTCGCTCGACGCGACGACAACCCAGCAGACATTTGTAACCCACCCGTCAGTAGCCGATATGAATCTGCGCCGGATCGGTCTCTTGGTGGGAACGCTCGGACTACTGCTGGCGACGGTCGCCGCAGTCGTCAGCAGCGTCGTCGTCGCTGGAACGGAGGCAGCCTGTCCGAACCAGGATCCATCGTACGCGCTCGTTGGCGTCGATATCGCGACACTCGGCGTGACGTACACCGATGGCTGTAACGAGTTCCTCATCAACCCGTTGGTGACCGCTGGCCTCCTCGGAACGGTCGTCGGCCTGTTTATTGGGCTCGCGGGACTCGTCGGTGAGTTCCGGTGAGCGGAGCGATCGGCAGCGGTCAGAAAAAACGGGCCACCCAACGAGTCGAAAGGACGGGATTTAAGCGTCCATCGCGCTGCCGTATTGACGTATGAAACTTCACGAGTATCAAGCAAAGCAAATCTTTGCAGATGCGGGGATTCCGGTACCGAAATCCCAACTCGCAGACAGCGTCGAGGGTGTGCTCGATGCGGTCGCAGATATCGGCTATCCGGCGGCGATCAAAGCACAGGTTCACGTCGGCGGTCGTGGCAAAGCTGGCGGCATCAAGATCGTAACCAGTGAGGCGGAAGCCCGCGAGGCCGCCGAGGCCATTCTCGGCATGGATCTCAAAGGCTACACCGTCAACGAGGTCCTCGTCGAACAGGGCGTCGATTTCGTCGACGAGTACTACGTCGGCGTGACGATGGACCGCGGCGAGGGCGAAGCTGTCGCGATGGTCTCGACCAAAGGCGGTGTCGATATCGAGCAGGTCGCCGAAGAGGACCCTGAGGCAATCGCCCAGGAACACATCGACCCCGCGTTCGGCCTCCACCCATACCAGGCCCGCAAGGTCGTCTACGATGCCGGCGTCCCCGCTGAGTACGCCCGTGCCGTAACCTTGATTCTCTCGAAACTCTACGACCTCTACGAGGCCAACGATGCCAGCGACATCGAGGTCAACCCGGTGATGATCACGAGCGACGACGACGTAATCGCCGCCGACGCCGTGATGAACATCGACGAGGATGCCCTGTTTCGGCATCCCGAACTCGCGGAGATGGAAAAGGACGCCTACCAGAACGACCTCGAACGCAAAGCCGGCGAGTACGGCTTCGATTACGTCCGGCTCTCGGGCAACGTCGGTATCATCGGCAACGGTGCCGGGCTCGTGATGACGACGCTCGACCTGGTCGACTACTACGGCGGTAAACCCGCCAACTTCCTCGACATCGGCGGTGGCGCAAAAGCCGAACGCGTCGTCAAAGCCCTCGATATGGTCTTTTCCGATGAAAACGTCGAGAGCGTCGTGTTCAATATTTTCGGCGGAATCACCCGTGGCGACGAAGTTGCAAAAGGAATCAACGAAGCGCTCGGCGAATTTGATGAGATTCCCAAGCCGGTCGTCGTCCGGCTGGCCGGAACCAATGCGAAGGAGGGAATGGAAATTCTCAACACCGACCTCGTCCAGGTCGAAGCAACACTGGAGTCGGCCGTCCAGCGTGCGGTCAAAAACGCCGAAGAGGTGGCACAATGAGTATTTTTGTTGACGATGACACCCGCGTCGTGGTACAGGGAATCACCGGCGGAGAGGGCCGGTTCCACACCGAACAGATGCTGGCGTACGGCACGAACGTCGTCGCCGGCGCGGTCCCTGGCAAGGGCGGCCAAGAGGTCGAAGGCGTGCCCGTCTACGACACGGTCGAGCAGGCCGTTGCGGCTGAAGACGCGAACGCCTCGGTCGTGTTTGTTCCGCCGGCGTTCGCGGGCGACGCCATTTTCGAGGCGCTCGATACGAACCTTGATCTCGTGGTGGCGATCACCGAAGGTGTGCCGACCCAGGATATGGCCAAGGTGAACAAACGGCTCGGCGAAGTCGACACGCGACTGCTCGGCCCGAACTGCCCCGGGATCATCACCCCCGGCGAGGCCAAACTCGGCATTCTGCCGGGTAACATCTTCGAATCGGGCAACGTGGGGCTCGTCTCGCGGTCGGGGACGCTCACCTACCAGGTCGTCTCGAATCTGACCGAGCGCGGCATCGGACAGACGACTGCCATTGGCATCGGTGGCGACCCGATTATCGGAACCTCGTTTATTGACGCCCTCGAAGCGTTCGAGGCCGACCCCGAAACCGACGCGGTGGCGATGTGTGGCGAAATCGGCGGCGTGGACGAAGAAGAGGCCGCGGCCTACATCGCCGAGCACATGGACACCCCAGTTGCGGGCTTCATTGCGGGCCGAACGGCCCCGCCGGGCAAACGCATGGGTCATGCGGGCGCGATCGTTTCGGGATCAGGAACGGGCACTGCCGAATCCAAGATCAACGCGCTCAACGAGGCTGGCGTGCCTGTTGGCGACACCCCTGAGGAAGTTGCCGACGCGATCGAGAGCTTCCTGTAGGCGCGCTCGCCTTTAGTATCGTTCCCGACACGTTTCGCAGATCACGCCCGAACAGCGACGCCCACAGTACGCACAGGCGTTGGCGTCGCGTTGCGCCTCGGTTGGTTCGTCCAGCGAGAACAACACGGACAGATCGAACTGTGGTGGTCGGATGGGTTCGTCGAGGTCGCCCGCGAGCTGTTCGATGAGTCGTTCGTCTCGCACGTAGTGCATGCCGTGCCAAAGTGCGAGAAAAAACAGCGTGGGCGCCAGTGTGAGTGCCGCCCAAACGACGAGCCACCAGATAATCTGCCCACCCGCAAGCATAGATGTGCTACGGGCTC
>LKMS01000093.1 GCA_001563965.1 Haloferacaceae archaeon PL-Br10_E2g29
ATGTGCGACGGATCGAGGTCGTGCTCGCGAAGCACGTCGCCGACCGCGCCCGACTCGAGCAGTTCGTCGACATCATCGTGGTACTTGCCGGTGTGGCGGTGCGTCAGCGCCTCGATGTTGTGTGAAAACGGACCGTGGCCAACGTCGTGCAACAGCGCGGCCGCCCGAATGCGTTCGGCCTGTCGCCCCTCGATTCCGAGTTCGGCCAGCGCCCGGTCGGCCAGATGGTAGACGCCGAGGCTGTGTTCGAAGCGGGTGTGGTTGGCCGAGGGGTAGACGAGTGTGACCGTCCCCAACTGGCTGATGTGTCGCAATCGCTGGACCGCCGGCGTGTCGAGCAGCGCCTCGGCAACGCCGTCGACCGCGATGTGGTCGTGGACGCTGTCCTTGATCGTGGCCATACCCGCTCTTTTGCGCCATGTGTGAAAAATCGTTGCCAGCACGGCGGGATCGACACGCGAATTTCGGGCGCGGATTACTCCAGGACGACCAACACGTCGCCCATATCGACGCTGTCGCCCTCGCCCACCAGCACCTCGGTGACGACGCCGCCGCGTTCGGTCGCCACGTCGTTTTCCATCTTCATTGCTTCCAACACACAGACGACGTCGCCAGCGGCGATTTCGTCGCCCGCTTCGACGTTGACCGAGAGAATTGTCCCCTGCATCTCGGCGGTGACGGTGTCGCCGCCTTCGACGCTGGCCGCGTCGTCATCATTCTCGGTTTTCGCCTGTGGGGGTCGCGCTGAACCGCCCGCTGCCTCGATCGAATCGAGATTGATTGCGGGTGCGCCGTGTTCTTCGAGGACGACCTCGAAGCGCTTGCCGTTGACCTCCGCGGTGAACGTTCGTTCGGTTCGGTCGTCCGCGTCGTCACCGCTGTCGTCGTCGCTGTCGGCTGCTCCCCACTGGGCGACGGCCTCCTCGATACGGCTTGTGTCAAGCTGTTCGTCGAGATACTTCGTCGTATGCTCGCCGTTCGAAAACGCCTCGTCGGTGAGCATGAGCCGGTGGAACGGAATAATCGTCGGAAAGCCCACGATGTCGAACTCCGCGAGCGCACGTTCGGCGCGGGTCAGACACTCCTCGCGGTCGCCCGCATGGACGATGAGCTTCGCGATCATCGAGTCGTAGTCGGTGACGAGCGTGTCGCCCTGTCGGATCGCATCATCCATGCGGACGCCAATGCCGCCCGGCGGGTCGTACGTCTCGGCCACCCCGCCCGTTGCCGGGGCGAAGCCGTCGGCGGCCTGCTCGGCGTTGATGCGGAACTCCATGGCGTGACCGTCGAACTCGATGTCGTCCTGCGCGAAGCTGAGTTCCTCACCGGCGGCAACGCGGAGCTGCCATTTGACGATGTCGAGGCCGGTGATCTCCTCGGTGACGGTGTGTTCGACCTGAATCCGGGTGTTGACCTCCATGAAATAGAAATTTCTGTCGACGGCTTCGCCGTCTGCCCGTTGGGTCTCCGACCCAACGCTATCCTCGACGAGGAACTCGACCGTTCCCGCGTTGGTGTAACCCGCCTCGTCGACGCCGCGTTTGGCCGCTTCGCCGATCTGTTCGCGGAGGTCGTCGTCGAGCGCGGGCGAGGGGGCCTCCTCGATTACCTTCTGGTGGCGGCGCTGCAACGAGCAGTCACGCTCGCCCAAATGGCGGACGTTGCCGTGGTGATCCGCGAGAATCTGCACTTCGATGTGGCGGGGCGCTTCGAGATACTTTTCGACGTACACCGAGTCGTTGTCGAAGTAGGCTTCGCCCTCGCGTTTGGCGGTTTCGAACTGCGATTCGACCTCACTTTCGCTGTGGACGACTTTCAGCCCGCGGCCACCGCCGCCGCCTTCGGCTTTGATCGCGACCGGATAGCCGTACTCGTCGGCGACTGCAATGATCTCGTCGACCGATTCGACCGGCTCGGTCGTCCCGGGAACAACCGGGACATCCGCCTGCTGCATGAGCGACCGCGCCTTGGTTTTCTCGCCCAGTGCAGCCATCGCCTCGGGGTCGGGGCCGACCCAGGTGAAGCCGTGGTTCTGCACCGCGCGGGCGAACGCCGCGTTTTCGGCCAGAAAGCCGTAGCCCGGATGGATGGCGTCGGCCCCAGCGCGTTCGGCCGCCGAGAGGACGGCGTCGTGATCGAGATACGAGTCGGCCGCGCGGGCGGGGCCGATGTTGTACGCTTCGTCGGCGTAGCGAACGTGGCCCGCGTCCGTGTCGGCCTCGCTGTAGACGGCGACCGTCCGAATGCCGAGCTCCTCGCAGGCGCGCATCACCCGAACCGCAATCTCGCCGCGGTTGGCGACTAGAACCTTCCTGAACATTCTTGACAGCCCATTCTTGCAATGAGTACCTGATTCTGTCGGTTGGCGATGTCGCGGTCGCGTCACATCCGCACCGTCAGCACCCAACTTCCAGCCCCTCGTGGACGACGAACTCACACACATTGACGACGTAGTGGGCGACGATCACGACCCAGAGACTGCCCGTCACAATGAAGACGGCCGCCAGACCCAGCCCGAGCAAGCCGGTGACGACGATGCCGAGTCGACCCTGGGCGCCATGGCCGAGTGCGAACAGCGTCGAGGAGAACACCGCAAGCAGCCACGGCGAAAGGTCCAATCCAGCGGTTGCGACACCGATCAGCGCGCCACGGAACAACAGCTCCTCGAAGCTGGCGACAATCGGCAACACCACGATGAGCAACACGAGCCAGCCGCCGACGCTCTCGGGTGCCAGCGCCTCGCGGAGTTCTTCGGCGGCGGTCAGCCCGCGGCGACGCCCGACCGCCGAAGCGATCTCATTCAGCGCGTAAAACACGAGGCCGACGACAACGCCCACGCCGGTTGCGACGCTCAGCGACAACTCCATCGAGAGTCCGAGCGTCGCTGCGGGTATTTCGGTGTACCACGCTAGCCCGAGAATGACGAGCCCGAACAACCCTTGGGAGGCCGCGACGTTCGCGACGAGCAGCGGTGTCGACACCGCGATCGCTGGTGTCTCATCGGTGAACACCGACTTCGACTGGTGAGCGAGGATGACAAAAACGACCGCAACGAGCAGTGATCCAGCAAGAAATGAAAGAAGCGCTGCCATCGACGCGCCGGGGCCTTACTGCGGACTCGGACTCGACGGTCCGGCGACGCTCTCGTTGAGCGCGGAGCCAGTGATCGATTTGAGCCGGGCAACCAGCGAGTCCTTCTCGCCTTCGCCTTCGAGCGCGACATCGAGCACCTCGCTGATGTGGCTGACCGGGATGATCTCGATCATCTCGCGGTACTCGTCTTCGATCATCACGTCCTGTTCGTTCGCCTTCGGGATGATGACGCGTTTACAGCCCGCTTTGGCGGCGGCCTCGATTTTGTGCGTGACACCGCCGACCGGTAGCACGTCGCCGCGAACCGACAGCGACCCCGTCATCGCCAGCGCCTGGTCGACACCGACGTCTTCGAGCGCCGAAATCACGGCCGTCGCGACCGTAATCGACGCGGAGTCGCCGTCGACCCCGGACTGGCCGGTCTGGACGAACTGAATGTGCACGTCCTTTTCGGCGAGGTTCTGATCGGAGAACTTCTTGATGATCGCCGAGACGTTCTGGACGGACTCCTCGGCCATCTCCTTGAGCTGGCCGGTTGCGATCACCTGTCCGGGGCCCTGCGAGGGCGTTACTTCGGCCATCACGGGAAGCATGATCCCCGAATCCTCACCCATCACGGCAAGGCCGTTGACGCGGCCGACCTGGTGGCCCTCCGAGACCTGCAGTTCGTAGTCCTTGCGCCGCTCGATGTACTCGTCAGCCAGCTGTTGTTCGATCGACCGCGAGCGACGTTTTGCCTGCAGAACGTGCTCACGAGTGGTGTAGTCGGCGTCCTCGGCGCGAGCGATGTCGCCGGCAACCCGAACCAATCCGCCGAGATTCCGGAAGTGCAGCGTCAGGTGCCCTTTGCGGCCCGCCCGGCGGCGGGCTTCGAGAATGACCTCCTCGATGGCGTTGCCCTCGAACGGTGGGAGTCGACCGTCGTTTGCGACCTCTTGGGCCACGAACCGGACGTATTTGCGGCGCATTTCGGGGGCGTCCTCGATGGTGTCCTCCATGTACACCTCGTAGCCGTAGCCCTTGATTCGCGAGCGCAGCGCGGGGTGCATGTTCTCCATCGCGTCGAGGTTGCCCGCCGCGATCATGATGAAGTCCGTCGGCACGGGCTCGGTTTGAACCATCGCGCCCGACGAGCGCTCGCTCTGGCCGGTAATCGAGAACTCGCCCTCCTGAATCGCCGTCATCAGGTGCTGCTGGCTGCGAATGTCGAGCGTGTTGATTTCGTCGATGAACAACACGCCTTTGTTGGCCTTGTGAATCGCACCGGCTTCGACACGGTCGTGACTCGGCGTCTCCATGCCGCCGGACTGGAACGGGTCGTGTCGGACGTCGCCGAGCAGCGCGCCCGCGTGGCCACCCGTGGCGTCGCGGAACGGCGCGCTCGTGGTGTCGGCGTTGTTCACGAGCAGGTTCGGCACCATCGCGTCGCTGCCGCGGGAGGCGTATTTGAACGCGATGTAGACGATACCCGCTGCGAGAATGCCGAGCAGAATCTGGCCGGCAATGATGAGCGCGTAGCCGAGCACGACGGCGATGATGATCCACATCAGGAACGTCCGCATCTGGTTGCGTTTGCGGGCTTCTTCCTTGTGGGCATCAACAATCTGTTCGCCTTTGCCCGCCGGAACCGTCCGAACCTTCGGCTTGTTGCCGTCGTCAGGGTTGTGGTAGATGAGCACGTCTTGGAGCTCTTCTTTCGGGAGCAGTTCGGTCATCGCCTTCGCCAGCATCGATTTGCCGGTTCCGGGCGAGCCGATCATCATGACGTGTCGGCGCTGGCGGGCGGCCTTGATGATCACGTCACGAGCGTGTTCCTGGCCAATAACCTGGTCGACGAGGCGCTCTGGAATCTCGACCGCTTCGGTGCTGTCGATCAACAGCCCGCCGAGGAGGTCATCCTCGTCGATGTCGTCGGCAATCGGTGCGTTGACCTCGACGTCGCTGCCGAGATCCTCAATCGATGGCGCGTCGTCGTCGACGTCCGCCGGGTTGTTACCGCGCGAGCGACTGTTCGGTGGCTGGGGCTCGCCGGCTTGTTCGTCGGGGTGTGTCGCGTCAGTGACGGCCGCTGGATCGGCGGGCTCATCGGGAGTCTGTCCGTGGCCGTTGGTGTGCTCGCCGAACGGTTGTTCAGTGCCCTCGTTCGTCCCGTCGGTCGGCTCGTCTTGGCGCGTGTGTTCACCGTCGACCGGTTCGTCGGTGTGATCGGGCGACGACTGCCGCTCGTCGGCCGGTTGTTCGGCGTCGTCGTCTTCGACCAGTTGCCCGCCGTCAGCTGACTCGTCGGGGGGGTTGTCGTCGGTGTCCGTGTGGTTACTCATAGAACGGGTTTCGTTAGGCAAACAGACGGCCTGGCGATTGATATACTTTCTCCCCTCTTGCCGCAGCGCCACACAACCCAAACACACAATAGAGCCCGCAAAACAGCCGAAATTGGCTGTCGGCGGTGACTCGCCGCGTTTATAAATCGAGCACGGGTAACCCGACTATGCGTGGGTTCTACATCGGTCGGTTCCAACCGTACCACAACGGTCACCACCATATGGTCGAGGAGATTGCGGGCCAGATCGACGAACTGGTGTTGGGAATTGGCAGTGCGGGCGACTCACACACGCCGCGCAATCCGTTTACCGCCGGCGAGCGCGTCATGATGGTCACCCGATCGGTCGCCGAATTCGACATCCAAACCTACGTGGTTCCCATCGAGGATCTCGAACGAAACTCGGTCTGGGTGAGCCACGTCCAGAGCATGTCGCCGGCGTTCAATGTGGCGTTTTCGAACAACCCGCTCGTTATTCGCCTGTTCGAGGAGGCTGGAATTGAGGTACGTCGCTCGCCGATGTTCCGGCGTGAAATCCTCGAGGGGACCGAGCTCCGCGAGCGCATGCTGGCCGGCGACGACTGGCGCTCGCTCGTCCCCGAACCAACCGCTGCCGTCATCGAGGAGTGCGACGGCGTCAACCGCATCCAACAGGTCAGCGAGTCCGACGGCCCGAGCGCGCACGACGGCG
>LKMS01000094.1 GCA_001563965.1 Haloferacaceae archaeon PL-Br10_E2g29
GCGGTTGCGTTGCTGGTGCGGTGTCGTCGCGTTGCTAATGCGGTGCGGTCACGTTGTCGACGCTGTCGGGCTGCTACTGGTTTCGTCCTCGCTGTCCGGTCGTCGTTCTCCTCACCATCTGATTGTCGCCGCCGACACCCACCACATCCAGCCGTCGGCTTATTGGGCCACCGGCGCGAACGACTCAGTATGAGTGCAGACGACAGACGCCAGTCGGGTTTCAAACGCCGGACTCGCGTTGCCGACGCCCGGAGGACGCTTCTCGACGCCGTTGAGCCCCATGACCGTACCGAACGGGTGCGGCTTGCGGCGGCCGACGGCCGCGTGGTCGCCCGGTCGCTCACCGCGCCCACTCCGGTGCCCGGCTACGACCGCGCCGCCATGGATGGCTACGCCGTTCGTGCGGCCGACACCGTCGGCGCATCCGACCGCACACCCGCGTTGTTAACCCAACAGGCGCGTGACAGCGAGGTTCGCCCCGGCGGCGCCGTCCGGGTGCACACGGGCAGCGAACTCCCCGCCGGGAGCGACGCGGTCGTGATGATCGAGCAGGTCGCCGAAGTCGGCGACGACCTCGAAGTGTTCTCGCCGGTCGCCGAGGGCGAAAACGTCGGTGACACCGGCGAGGACGTCTCGAAGGAGCAGGTGCTCTACGAACCGGGACACCGCCTGCGACCCTCGGATCTCGGGTTGCTCAAATCGGTCGGCCTCGCCGAGGTTGAGGTGTACCACCCGCCAACCGTCGGCGTGATTCCGACCGGCGAGGAGCTCGTCGATTTCGACCCCGAACCGGGCGAAATCATCGAAACCAACGGGCTGACCGTCTCGCGACTGGTCGACCGCTGGGGCGGCACGGCGACCTACCGTAACATCGTCACCGACGATCCGTCGGCGCTTCGTGCGGCGGTTCAACGGGATCTGACCAAGGATATCGTCGTCACCACCGGTGGCTCGTCGGTCGGTGAGCGCGACCTCATTCCGGAGGTCGTCGACGAGCTCGGCGAGGTGCTGGTTCACGGCGTCGGCCTCAAGCCGGGCCACCCGGTTGCACTCGGCGTTGTCGAGGAGACGCCGGTGCTCATGCTGCCGGGCTATCCGGTCGCCTGCATTGTCAACGCGATGCAGTTTCTCCGGCCAGCGCTCAAACGAATGGGACACCTCCCCACCGAGCCGGTCCCCATGCGCGAGGCGACGTTGTCGCGTAAAATCGCCAGCGAACCCGGGACACGGACGTTCGCACGGGTCGAGGTCGACGCGACCGAGACTGCTCCATCCGCTGACGACGCGGCCGATAGCGAATACACCGCGACGCCAACCCGGACGAGTGGCTCCGGCGTGCTGTCGAGCGTCGCGCTCGCCGACGGCTGGGTCGTCGTCCCCGAAGCGCGCGAGGGCTACGATGCCGGAGAGACGGTCACCGTCGAGTACTGGGAGGCGCTCGAATGACGAAAAAACAGTTCCGCACGCTGGCGGCTCCCGAAACCGTCGACAAAACGATCGCTGGCCTCGATCTCGACCCGGGAACCGAGTCCGTCGCTCTCGAACATGCACGCGGTCGCGTGCTCGCCACCCGGGTCGACGCCGAAATCGACGTCCCCGGCTTTGACCGCGCCTCGATGGACGGTTACGCGGTTCGCGCTCGCGACACGGTCGGCGCCGATGAGGCCGATCCGGTTGCCCTCGACCTCGCCGGCGCAGTCCATGCCGGCGAAAAACCCGACGTGTCGGTCGCGCCGGGTTCGTGTGTCGAGGTCTCGACCGGTGCGGTGATGCCGCCCGATGGCGACGCTGTCGTCGTTGTCGAACGAACGGACGAAACAGCCACCGAGAACGGCGACACTGTTGTCGCGATTCGCACCGCGGTCGCCCCCGGCGAGAACGTCATGGTCGCCGGCAGCGACATCGCGGCCGGTGCGCGGGCGCTCGGCCCTGGCACCCGGCTGACGCCCCGCGAGATCGGGTTGCTCTCGGCGCTCGGCGTCGAACGGGTTGTCGTCCGCGCGAAACCGCGGGTCGGGGTTCTCTCGACGGGTGACGAACTCGTTCGCCCCGGCGAGCAGCTCGATTCGGCGCGCGGGCAAATTTACGACGTCAACAGCACGACCGTTGCCGCGGGCGTCGAAGCTGCCGGCGGTGAGCCGGTCGTCTATCCGCACGCAGGCGACGATTTCGACGAAATGGAACGGCTGCTTCGAACGGCTGCCGCCGAGTGTGATCTCGTTGTTTCGTCGGGCTCAACCTCGGCGAGCGCGGTCGACGTCATCTATCGCGTGATCGACGAGCAGGGCGAGCTGTTGCTCCACGGCGCGGCGGTCAAACCCGGCAAGCCGATGCTGGTTGGCCGGATCGACGGCGATGGCGACGAGCAACACAACGCATCGGCATACATCGGCTTGCCGGGCTATCCCGTCTCCGCACTCACGATTTTCCGCCGGTTTGTCGCCCCTGCAATCCGGGCGGCTTCCGGGTTGCCCGCCCCCCAAACCGCGACGCTTGAGGGCCGGATGGCGACCGAGGTGCGCCACCCGCAGGGTCGACTTCGACTCATGCCGGTCGGCCTGGTCGACGACGCGGACGAAAATCGCCTCGTCTACCCGGTCGACAAGGGATCGGGTGCGACGACGAGCCTCGCTGAAGCCGATGGCATCGTCGCGATCGATGCCGACACCGACTATCTCGCAGCCGACGAACCAGTCTCTGTCCAGCTGTTTTCGCCGGACGTGCGCCCGCCAACGATCCTCGGAATCGGCGAGGACGACCCGGCACTGAACGAACTGCTGGATCTGCTCGACCGCCCCCGGTATCTCCCGCTTGGCAGCCGCGAAGGGCTCCGCAGACTTCGTGGGGACGTCCCCGATTTCGCGGTCGTCGCCGGCCCGCGTGAGACCGACCACGACGCGGTCGACCTCGGCGGCTGGACGCGCGAGTGGGGGCTGCTCGTTCCGGCGGGCAACCCCGACGACCTCTCATCGCTCGCGGATCTCGTCGATCGCGACGTGCGGTTTGTCAACCGGCCGACGACCTCGGGGCTCCGGACGAGCCTCTCGCGTGCGTTGGCCGATCTCGCCGATGACCGCGGCGTCTCACGACACAGTCTCGTCGAGTCAATCGATGGCTTTTCGGCGACCGTCAACGCCTTCGAGAGTCCCGCAAACCGGATCGAATCGGGCCGGGTGGCCGTCGGCCTCGGCTTACGGACGACGGCGGACAAACACGATCTGGGCTTTGTTTCGCTCGGCGATCAGCCGGTTCGACTGCTCGGCAACCCCGAGCGCCTCGACAAACCCGCGTTCGACCGGCTCGAATCGGCGCTTGCGGAACTCCCCGCGCACTGTTCGTCGCTGTCGGGCTACCGGTTTGCCGGCGAATAATTTCCCGCTCGGTTGTCAGCACCCGTCTCGTGGCAGCCTTGCGACGACCGGCGTTAGCGGGTGTCGTCTACGCGTCGTCATCGAGCGACGTGTCGTCGCCCGACTCGCTGAGGCCGTCCACCGGGAGCGATTCGAGTTGGGCGGCGACCGCGGCGGCGTCGGCGGCGACCGTTTCGTACTCGACGCCGGCCTCGGTGGCAACCGCGCGGAGGTGTGTCGCCAGCAGCGACAGCGCCTGTAACCCCTCATCGTACTCGCCGTCGGTTCGCCGCGAGACGACCGTATCGACGGTGTCGTCGGCGTGAATCACCCCGACGTGGAGGGCGGTCAGGTCGTCGGCGGTGAGCAGTTCTCGTGCACGCGTGCGCTCGGTCTCGAAGCGGTCTGTCTCGCTCATAGTGCTGTTACGCGGAGCGCGCAGAAAAGAATCCGGACTGCGCGGTTGCGGGCGTATGGGGTCGATTAGTCCGGTCGCGGGCGGGCGATGTAGAGCGCGCTCGAAATCGAAAAGGGGTCGTACACCGACTGGTGACACTGACAGTAAACGCGGTCTTCGGCGTTGTACCGTGGCGCATCGGGGGCGAGTTTGTAGCCCGGCACACAACAGAAGTGTGTACACTTGTTGAGCCACGCGATCACGCCCTCGTCGGTGCTGGCTTCGAGCCACTCGTTGTCCGCAGCGGCCTCTTCAACGAGCGTTGACCGGAGCAAAATCACCGGCAGCGTGTTGTCGGTGTCTTCGGAGCGCCAGACGGTCGCTGCCGGTTTGCCGACCCCGGTGTCACCGATGTCGTTGCCCCACTCCTCGTAGTCGTCGAGATCGCTGAGGTTGATTCGGTCGCCCTCGCTTTTTTGTTCTTGTTGCCACTCGTAGCTGGTGTTCGCGTCCGATTTGAAGTAGTTGTCCGAGTCGAAGTCGGGTTCGAGCCCCTCGTAGGATTCGTGCCCACAGTACTGGAACCACTCCTGTGAGTACTCGAGCCCCCCGAGTTCCTCACGGGCGATCTCGACTTCGACACCCTCGACGGTTTCGGTGTCGATTTCGGGCCAGACGCCCATGATGTCGCCGTTGTCGTCGATTTCGATCGGCACCTGTGGCATGCCGTGCGGTGCCGGTCCGCTGACACGTTCGATCACCATCGCTTCGACGGGACCACCACCGGCACCCGCCGCGGTCGTCAGCGAGTTGACCGTGACTGCGCCCGTCGCCCCGACGCCGGCGAGGGCTGCGCCGCCGACGACGCCCTTGACGAACCGCCGCCGCCCGGATTCTGCGGGGTACTTGTCATCTGCGCTCATGGCTGTTTCTCGGGTCGGACGGCTAAAAAGGATGACGAATGGGCGAGCGTGGGCCCACATGCGGGTCGCCAATACGTGCGCACGCACCGCGCCGTCTACCCGTGCGTGTTCGAGTTCTCCCCATTGTGCTGCACGAACCACTTCGTTTCGACCCGATCGACGGGGTAATCGGCTCTTTGTGGTTGTCGTTGGTTCCGACGTATCCCTCCACGCAAGTTGGTGAGACTTTTACCAATGGCTTGTAGTATCATACGGTATGCAGTTACATAACCGGGGGGTTCGCCAAGACGTCCGTGAGCTGGGAGCGTTGCTTGGTGACGTCCTGAAAGAACAGACATCGACCGGGTCGTTTCAGACCGTCGAGGAGCTTCGACTCGCCGCCATCGCCTACCGCGACGGCGAAACCGACTCCCGACAGCGACTGCGCGAAACGTTCGAACAGCTCTCGCCCGACGAGGAGGGCGACGTTGCCCGCGCGTTTGCGACCTACTTCGAACTGATTAATCTCGCCGAGGAACGCGAACGGGTTCGTGCGGTTCGCTCGGGCTCCCAAGCAGGGACGCTCGACGACAGCCTCGATCAGACGGTCAAATCGCTCGCAGACGAAGGCGCAGACAGCGACACCGTCGCCGGCATTCTCGACGACGTGCTTATCGAGCCGACGTTCACCGCCCATCCGACCGAGGCCCGCCGCGGGACGGTCAAGGCGAAACTCCGCTCAATTGCCGACCATATTCAGACGCTCGACGAGCGCAACCTCACCGACCGCGAGAAGGAAGATGTGTGGCAAGATATCGAGGCTGAAGTCACGAGCCTCTGGCAGACCCGACAGGTTCGCCAGCGGCCGCCGGAACCGCTCGACGAGGTGCGCAACATCCAGTGGTATCTCGAAAACACGCTGTTCGATGTCGTCGGCGAGGTGTACAGCGAGTTCGAGGACGTCGTCACCGACGAGTATCCCGACATCGACCTGCCAAAACTGTTCGAGTTCCGTTCGTGGGCCGGCAGCGACCGCGACGGCAACCCGTATGTGACCGTCGACGTCACCGACGAAACGCTCGAAACCCAGCGGTCAATCGTCGTCGAGCGCTACCGAACTCGACTCAAGCGGCTCTCGGCCGTGTTGAGCCAGGACGGCGACCGGTATGCGACGACGGGCGCATTTCAGGCCTCTCTCGACGCCGACGTCGAGCGCTTTCCGTCGGTTGCCGAGGAAGCCGAAGAGCGCTACCCGGACGAGCCGTACCGCCAGAAGTTCCGGCTCATGCGCGAACGACTCAACCGCATTAGCGACGTTCGCCCCGGCGGCTACGACGCGGACGAGGAACTGCTGGCCGACCTCGAAACCGTCGACGCCAGCCTGCGCGCCTACGGCGGCC
>LKMS01000095.1 GCA_001563965.1 Haloferacaceae archaeon PL-Br10_E2g29
ACGGTGACGTCGCAGTCGTAAACCGATCGCAAGCCTGCGGATGCCTCCCGCTTGACCTGCGCAGAAACATCCCCGATCGGCACGATGTCCACAAGCATGATCCACCGTATGAAGAGCCCGTTATTAAGTTTCACGGGGCGAACACGGCGGCTCGATCCGTCTCAGCGTGGTCACGGCAGGGTCGGTCCCAACGTACACAGACTGGGCTCGAGGGGTGCCGCAGGCCAGCCCGCATCTCGGTACGTTTTTTCGCCTGCCGCCCAACTGTCGCGACAATGCAGGCAGATACCGTCGTTCTCGACATCGATGGCGTGCTCGTCGACGTGGCCGACTCCTACCGGCGAGCGGTCGTCGAGTCGGTTCGCCACATCTACGGCGATACGCTCGACCGCGAGTCGCTTCAGGCGTTCAAAAACGCCGGCGGCTTCAACAACGACTGGCTGCTGAGCGACGCTGTCGCACTCTACGTGCTCGCTCGAAACGCAGACTACGCTGCCGACGTAGCGACGTTCACCGACCGGATTGCCGCCGCGGGTGGCGGACTCAAGGGCGCAAAAGCCGCACTCAGCGACGCGCTTGCTGACGAGACGTACGAGCAGGTCGTCTCGCAGTGGAACCCCGACCGGATCCGTACCGTGTTTCAAACGCTGTATCTCGGTGACAACCTGTTTCGAACGCTCGAAGAGCGCGAGCCGCCGTTCGACGCAGCCGGCTACATTCACGACGAACCCGTGCTCGTCGACAGCGAGACGATCGCCGCGCTGACCGGCCGCTACAACGTCGGCGTCGTCACCGGTCGACCGGCCGACGAGGCGACGATCGCGCTCGACCGTGTTGGGCTCACGGTTTCGGATCGCCACCGGTTTACGATGAACAACTGGGAGCACGGGAAACCGCATCCCTATGCACTACTAACGCTTGCCGACCGGTTCGACAGCGAGCGAGTGGTGTTCGTCGGCGACACGCTCGACGACATCGAAACCGCGGTCAACGCGGCACACGAAGACACCGACCGTACCTACCACGGCGTTGGCGTGCTGACGGGTGGACTGACGGGCGACTCCGGGCGAACGAAGTTCCACGAGGCGGGCGCGAGCGCCGTTCTCGACTCGGTCAACGACCTGCCCGCGTGGCTGGAGGCCGACCCATGACCCCGTTTCTGCGCTTCATGTCGCTCATGATCGGCATCGACCTTGCCGGTTTTCTGCTGGCCGGGTTGTTGTTTCCGGCCAACCGAACCGGCCAACTCATGATTGCGGTGCCGACGCTCACGATCTCGCCCGTTATCGCCTTCGGCGTGGTGTACGGCTTCGATCCCGCGGCATTGACCAACCCGTTTGGTATGAACGACGCCAACGAAACCGCCGAGAACGACGCGGTCGACGCGGACACACGAACAGGAGACGAACGAGGACGCACCGTCGACAGCAACACAGGTGCTGGCCGAAAAACGAGTGGTGGCGAGGACACCACTGCAGAGACTGACGAGAGACAATCGGATCGGGAGTAAGGAGTTTTCTCGGTCGCACTACCGGGAGCGCTCGCCGGTCACGCAAGGCTTAGGCGCGACAGCGACAAACACCGAATATGCGAATTGCACTGCTTGGCGGGACGGGCGATATCGGCGAGGGACTGGCGCTTCGGTGGGCACACGACACCGACCACGACGTGATTATTGGCTCGCGCGATCCCGAAAAGGCGCGCGCAAAAGCCGAGGAGTACGCCGCCGAACTCGACTCACGCGGCAGCGAGACGAAACTCACCGGCTTCGCGAACGAGATGGCCGCCGACCGCGCCGAAATCGTCGTGCTCGCGGTGCCACCGTACCACGTCGCCGACACTGTCGAAGCCGTCGCCGACAAACTCGACGAGGGCGACATCCTCATCTCACCGGCAACCGGCATGAAACGCGACGACAGCGGCTTTCACTACCACCGTCCCGGCGCGGGAAGCGTCACCCAGCTCGCGGTCGACGCCGCACCCGAAGCCGTCCCCGTCGTCGGCGCATTCCACAACCTTGCGGCCGGCCGGCTCGCGAACCTTGACGCCGACCTCGGCATCGACACGCTGGTCGTCGCCGACGACGACGCGGCAAAATCCACCGTCAGCACGCTGGCCGAGGAAATCGAGGGGTTGCGCGCGCTGGATGCGGGCTCGATCGCCAACGCTGCGGAAGTCGAGTCGGTGACGCCGTTGCTGATCAACGTCACGATGAACAACAGCGGACTCCACGATCTGGGCATTCGCTTCGACTAACTCGTCGGTGTGCGGACACTGAAAAGTGCGCAGTAAAGAGGAGTAGGTGCCGCTGGCGACAACGTGACGATGCTGAAACAACGATTGCCTACTGTTTGCCGCCGTCTGTCAGGGTTCGTCGGGTTTGGAGAATCCGTTCGGCGTAGCTGTCAGCGGCCGCTGGTTCTGGATAGCCGCCGTTGCGGATATCCGTACACAGTCGGTCGGCGAACTCGGTCACGTCGGCTCCGGTTCCCTCGGCGGCAACCCGCTCGACGGTTGGCGCGTACATCGCAGCGGTCGACTGGCCGGACTGATCGAGCGAAGCGTTGACCACACAACGAAGCTGTCTGACGGCATCCTCTGGTTGCATACACGAAGGACTACACCGTCTGGGTATAAATATTTACTCTGTTTCGAAATTGAGTAAATTCTACTGGAGGCCGTACGACGTCGACGGCGATCGATCCGATGGCTATACCGACTGGTGCGCCGACATGACGGTATGAACACTCACTCCGAGAGTCGTCCGGCAGTCGCCCACCGGGCAGCCACGGCGGGCGCAACGCTCGCCAACGAATCGTTCCGAACCGATCTTGCGGTCGAAACGAAGTCGGGACCAACGGATCTCGTCACCGAGGCCGACCGGGCGGCGCAACATCGTGTGATCGAGGTACTCGAGAACGCGTATCCCAACGAGCCAATCGTCGGCGAGGAGAACGGTGCCCGCTCGACAGTTCCCGACGAGGGCCCCGCGTGGATCGTCGACCCGATCGACGGCACGAACAACTTCGTCGCCGAAAACCGCGTCTGGGGAACCGCGGTCGCGGCCGTCGTCGACGGCGAGCCCGTCGGTGCCGCGGTCGTCCTGCCCGCACTCGGTGATTCCTACACTGCCGACGGAACGGCCGCGTTTCGCAACGGTAAACAGATTGCGGTCAGCAACACCACCGAGCCCGCGCTTGCGACCGTCTCGCCGATGCTGTGGTGGCCCGCTGACGACCGAGTCGCCTACGCGGCCGCAACCCGTGCGGTCGTCTCGCGATGTGATGATCTCCGGCGAATCGGGTCGGCCCAGGCCACCCTCTCGCTCGTTGCTGACGGTGGTCTCGATGGCGCGCTGACCGACCGCTCGGCGAACCCCTGGGATACGGTTGCGGGCGTCCACCTCGTCCGGTGTGCCGGCGGCCGCGTGACCGACCGCGAGGGCAACCGCTGGCGATTCGATTCTCCCGGTCTCGTCGTCTCCAACGGGCGAATTCACGACGAGTTGCTGGCGGTTGCGGACGAAATCGTCGAAAGCCGGTAACTGGGTGGAGACCAAACGAGAACGGTGACGACAACGAAACAGCCATCCTGACGGCGCCACACCGAAATCCGAAATAAAAACACATCGGCGGCTGGGCAGCCAAAACGCACAGCCATGACTGACCGCAACGCTCAAACAGGTCACATCCCCATAGTCGATACATGTCCGTCGTCTCCAAACGAATCGATTCCTCGCCCGAGGAGCTCTGGCTGGGGGCCGTCGGAACGATTACCACGGCCCTCGTTCTCGGTTCGCTCCTCCAACGCGAACTCGTTTATGACCGGTTCATCTGGCAGTATTTCTGGGGGCCTGTCGCCGCCGACGGCAACGGCGCAGCGTGTGCAGCACGGAGCCCCGGTGGCCCCATCGAGTACCTCGGGAGCAACTCGGCGTGTGCCGCCGCCGAGGCCGACGGGTTGCTCACGGCGTATCCCGGCTACACCTGGGTGTCGGAGGTCGGCTACATCGCGGTCTTTTTGTTCGCGTTGCTCGGGGTCGTCCTGTTGCTCCGCCGGCTCGACATCGGCGACGAGCGCGGCTTCTTTTACGCGCTGTTTCCGTTCATGTTGTTCGGCGGCGCGCTCCGAACCATCGAGGACGCCGGTGTCGCGGCGGTTCGTGCCGGTGCGGAACCGCTCATCGCCTACCCGCTGAGCGCGCTGATCATCAGCCCGTTCATTTACCTGACGATGTTCGTCATCACGCTGGCGGCCGTGCTCGTAAGCGTCAGCCTCGAAACCCGTGGCACAGTCGACCGCTATGAGTACCCACTCGCAGCGACCGGCACCGTCCTGCTCGTCGCCTCGGTCGGCTATCTGGCCTATCTCGGCGTCGCGACGAACTATGCAACGATCTACCCACAGGTGTTGGTCGCGACGCTCGTGCTTGCGACGCTCGCAACACTCGGTACGTGGGCGCTCATCGGGCGGTTCAAGCCGTCGATCAAGGCCGGCACCGGCGCAATGGGCTTGGTCGTCATCTGGGCGCACGCGGTCGACGGCGTCGCCAACGTTATTGGCCTCAACTGGATGCCCGCACTCGGGGCGGGAAGCAATCTCGTCCCGAAACATCCGGTCAACGCGGCCATCGTCGAGTACACCAGCGTGTTGTTGCCCGCGTCGATTGAGGCGATCACGCAGGATGCCTGGCCGTTTCTCGTCGTCAAACTCGTCGCCGCAACGATCGTCGTCTGGATTTTCGAGCCCGAACTGTTCGAGGAAACGCCGCGCTACACGATTTTGCTGCTCATCGCCGTGGTCGCCGTCGGCCTCGGTCCCGGCACGCGTGATATGCTACGTGCGGCGTTCGGCGTCTAACCACTCGTTGTCTACTGGTTTGCCACGCCGTCGGCGTCCACCGTAATAACCGTACAGTCGAGTTTGCTGCGGAGATAGGCCTCAACGTCGGGGTCGGAGGTGAGTTTTTGCACCATGCGCCGCCAGCGGCTGGCCTGTTTCGACCCAATAACGACGATGTCGGCGCGTTCGGCAACGACCTCTTCGAGGATGGTTTCTTCAACGAGAAAGCCGCGGCGGACGACGTAGCGTGCTTGGTCGAGTTGGCCGAACACGCGTTCGACCGCCCCCCTGAGATCGGTGATACTCACGTTGTGGCTGTCCTGATAGAGGTCGACGTGAAACACGGTGAGTTCCGCTCCGCGTTCCTCGCTGACGCGAATCGCTTCGCTGAGTGTTTTTTTCGAGTGATCCGAGAGGGGATACCGGACCGGAACCACGACGAGCGTCATCTACCTGGTGTCTCCGGCGGGGGACAAAGAGGCTATCGCTCGATCAGTCGGTGAAAATCCGCGGGCTCGGCGGTCGGAAGTCTGTCGGCAGGAGGGGCAGTAAGGGCGAGAGGGCGTTATTCGAGTTGGAACGCCACCTCGACTTCCGCCTGATACTCGCGATCCTCGACGGTCGCGAGTTCGACACCGAGGTCTTGCACCTCAACCCAGTGGACGTTCTCAAGCGTGGCCAGCGCACGGTCGATTGCGTCGTCGACGGCGTCGTCAAAACTCTCGGTGCTCTTGCCGATGAGGGTCACCTTCTTGTGTACCATTGCGCCCAACAATACCACGCGTGGCCTCAAAAATCACCCGGCGAATATGAGGGGCCCACGCGGAACCGGGCGTTTGGGTGTAACAACTCAGGCGGGCGCGAGTGATGAGTCGGGGTGGACGACCTCGAACTCGTCGTCGTCGACGCCGATTATCGCCCAGTCATAGGGTGGTTTTGTCGAACGGAGATACTCACGAAGCTCCCCTGTGCAGGCCATCCAGGTCACAAAACACCGAAGCCGCACCGGGGCTCCGGACTCCTCAGCAAGTACGGACGACGGCGCTTTCGCATCGTCCGCACACAACGGCGTGACCCGCACGCGCCGCCATTTTCGTTCGGCAGTGAACTCAGAGCCGTGGTCGTCAATAGCGTAGCCGAGCCGCCGAAACACGGTTCTGGCCTCTTCAGCCGGTGGTATGGTAACAGGGGCCATCCA
>LKMS01000008.1 GCA_001563965.1 Haloferacaceae archaeon PL-Br10_E2g29
CGTTCGCTCGGTCGTTTCCGCGCTCATTCTCTGTCAGATCGTGGTGATGTACTTCGTCAACTGGCAACACAAATCCGAAAACGAACTGTGGGCCAGCGGCGAGGCGACTCCGCTGATTATGGGGCTCGACGACACGACGTTTCTCCTCGGCGAGTTCACGCGGAACTTCCCCACGCTGCTCCAGTATGGTGGGCTGACCTGGTACTACATGCTGGCGTTCTCGTGGCTGTTGATTCTCCTTGCCGGTCGCAAACGCATGGCCTTCGTCGCCATGTTCATGGCCGGGCATGCCTCGTTTGCGGTCACCGTTCGTATCGGCGCGTTTGCGTACGTTGCGATCGCCGGACTCTCCCTGTTTTTGCAGGCGCAGTTCTGGGCCGACCTCGACCGGATTCGACGGCGTCTCGGGATCGACCGCGCTCGACTCACGTCGATCAGCGCGCGGTTCGAACGGCATGGGCGGCGAGTTCCCTATCCGCACCTCGAACATCGGCGCGCTGCCCACCTTCGTTCGGGTGTGTACACCCTCGCGGTGGCGGTGCTCGTTGGTGCACTGCTGATTCTTTTCGCCGGCATGTACCTCCCCGTCGGTGGCGACGCGGTTGCGTCGTCGACGGCGACCGAACAGCTCGAAGACGGTGCGGCCGCACTCGCGATCACCCAGCCGAGTTGGAGCGTGTTTGCGCCGACCCCGCGAACGCTTGACGGCTACTACGTGTTCGCTGCGAAAACCACCGACGGCGAGTTGGTCGACGTCTACAACGATCGCGAGTTGACCGCGGCGCGCCCCGGAAATGACCTCCACACGCAGTACGGCTCCTACCGCGAGCGATTCTATATGAACAGCATCAGGCGCGACGCGAGTACCAACCGGCACGCTGCGCCAGCGTTGCTCGCCGAGCATCACTGCGAGGCGTGGGCGAGCGAACACGACACTGAACTCACGAAGATTACGATGCACCGGGTCACCGAACGGGTCACGCTCGACACAATCGATCACCACGGAGAACGCAGCACTCAAACACAGGAGCTGTTCACCCACCCCTGTGGTGACCACGATGACACGTCGCCCATCGAGTTGCCGAACTGATTTTTTATCTAAGTTAACTCGTATGTCTCCTTACACGCCACCCAGAATATCAACTTTACTACCATTAGAAAAATAAAAGAACGGGGACGGTGAATCCCCCGAATCTGATTGGCTTGTGTCGTCTGTACCACTCAACACGTACTCACGTCTATCAGTACAACGGTCTATCATTTGTGAAACAAGAGGAATTATCAGTAGTGCAATGGATAGCGTACTATGATCATTGTCGCGGCGGTAGACCGATCAGACAGGGCAGTAAGTGTGATTAAGGAAGCGGAGTCGCTTGCCGATGCATTTGATGACACCATACATGTTGTTCACTCACTGACGAGTTCAAAGTTTGTCAAAATGGCACGAACGGCCGCAGAGGATGGAGATTCGATCAGCATGGACGACGTCCGGAAGGTCGCAAGAGAGGTCGCAGATGAAGCCGTCTCAAACGCTGGGAGTTCGCATCAGACGATTGGTCTGATGGGCGATCCGGCCGACCGGATCATCGATTATGCTGATGAGCAGGAGACGAGATACATCGTCATTTCGGGACGAAAGCGGTCTCCCGCTGGCAAGGCAATCTTCGGGAGCGTTTCTCAGTCCATTCTTCTGCACGCCGACTGTCCGGTCGTCTCGGCAATTAAACGGGTGGAGTAATCGATCCCAACCCGACGCATCACTGCAACATCTCGGAGCACACTCTGCGCGCCCCACCTTGCACGCGGCGACGCACCATCACCGCCAGATGGTATCGAAAGAGACCGCGACCCACCTACGTGATTTTTTGCCACGTCCACACCACCCGCTGCAACGCGGTGATGTGGCTCACAATTGCGAAAAACACCAACAGCCAGCCGACGCTGTCGAGCCCATACGCCTGTAACGAGACCCACGGCGCAGTCAGGCTGACGACGCCGACCAGGACGAGAATGTCCGCCCGGCCGAGCAACCCGCCGTAGATGCGGCCCGCACCGACCGCTTGGGCCTGCGTGCCGAGATACGCCGTGAGCAACACGCCGGTGACCGCGAGCAGCCCCAACACGTACTGGGCGACACCGAGAGCCAACCCGCCGAGAATGAGCACGTCGGCATAGCGGTCGAGCACGTGATCGAGAAAGTCGCCCGCGTCTGAGGCCTCGCCGGTTTCGCGGGCGACCGCGCCGTCGAGCACGTCGAGAAAACCGTTGAGCAACACGAGCAGCCCGCCAACAACGTACCATTGCGGGTCGCCGCCAGCGACGTAGAGCGCGACGCCCGCAATCGCCGCCAGTCCGAAGGCGATGATGCTGATCGCGTTTGCGCTGAGCCCCAGTCGGACGGCGATCGCGACGAACGGTGCGATGGCACGGTTCGAGACGTGCCGTAGTTGATCGAGCGTCATCGGTTGGCTCGCAGGTCTCCAGTCATTGTGCGTCGTACTCGGCTGAGTGCTAAATAGCTGCGGCCAGCGGTCGATAGTGCAGGATGCTGTAGTACGGTAATGTAGCGGTATCGTGAGTCGATGGTGCGGTGATGGCGCGGTGGTTCCGTCTGCGCCAGACTCTGCTCAGGCTGCCTGCTCGGCACTCACCGCAATACCGATTTCGACGGCGACGTCCTCGACATCCCACGTCTCGACATGCTCACCAGCCGCGGGATCGTCGGTGAACGCTGCTGCGCGAACCTCCTCGGCGATGAGTTCGCGGTGCTCGTCGACGAACTGCGCAATCCGGTCGTCGTCGACACTCATTCCGACGTGAATTTCGGCTTCGACCGCCAGATCGAGTTGCTTGCGCATCTCTTGGATTCGGCGGATCACGTCGCGGGCGTAGCCCTCCGATTCGAGTTCCTCGGTGAGCGTCGTGTCGACGTAGACCGTGCCGCCCTCGAAGTCGGTTCCCGTGATGCCTTCGGGCGGTTCGCTGCGGTATTCGACCATCTCGTCGGCGAGTTCGATCTCGTCGCCATCGACCGTGATTCCGGCCTCGACCGTCTTGCGGGTCGCACCGTCGACGGCGGCCATCACCTGCTGGGCGTCAGCGCCGAAGGCGGGGCCGATCACGCCCATCTGTGGGTCGGCGTACTCGACGAGCTCATCGAACTGTTCGGTGACGGTGATCTCGCGGGCGTTGACGCGCTCGCCGAGCAGCGCCGACAGCCGGTCGACCGCGCCGGCAACGTCGTCGTCTGCGGTTTCGACGACGATTCGCGAGACGGGCCAGCGGAGCTTTCGGCCGCCGCGCTGGCGGGCGTTGGCGGCGGCCTCCTCGACCGCGCGGAGAACGGCCATATCGGCTTCGAGTTCCGGATTCGCAAGTGCGTCGTCAACGGCGGGCCAGCCGAGCGCGTGAACGGTCGTCTCGCTGCCATCGAGGATTTGGTACATCCGTTCGGTCATGTACGGAACGAACGGGGCGAGCAGGCGAATGACTTCGTTCAGTACGGTCGCAAGCGTCGCGTATGCGCCGAGTTTCGATGGCGAGTCGCCGTCGTCCCACATGCGCTCGCGGGTAGCTTTGACGTAGAACCGCGAGACATCTTCGGTGACGAAATCAAGGACGACGTTGAGCGCGTCGTGCACGCGATACTCGTTCCACGCCTCGGTCGCCTCCGCTTTCGCTGCCTGTAGGCGCGAGAGAACCCACTCGTCGACAACCGTCAGCTCGCCCGCGCTCAGCTCCGGAGTGGCCGGGTCGTAGCCGTCGAGATCCATGTACGTGAGCGGGAAGCGAAAGACGTTCCACAGAATGTTGAGCCGGCCGACCATGCTTTCGAGACCGTCCCAGTTGAACGCGAGGTCGACGCCCTGCTGGTCGTGGCTCAGTAAATATGCGCGTAGCGGGTCGCGTCCGGCACGTTCGATTGCCTCTTCGGGCGTCACGATGTTGCCGACGGATTTCGACATTTTTCGGCCGTCTTTGTCGTTGGCAAAGCCGTGCATCAGCACCTCTTTGTACGGGCTTTCGCCAAAGGCAGCGGTACCCATCCCGAGCTGTGACCAGAACCAGCCACGGGTCTGGTCATGTGCCTCGATGATGAGGTCGGCAGGCCACAGTTCGTCGAACTCATCGGTTTCGCCGGGATAGCCAAGCGTTCCCCACGTCGCTACCGAGGAGTCGAGCCAGACGTCGAAGACGTCCTCGATTCGGCGGTACGTCGTCCCATCTTCGGTGATCGTCAGCTCGTCGACAGTCGGCCGATGAAGGTCGATCGTGTCGGGATCGACGGATTGGTCGACCCGTTCGGCGAGTTCTGCGCGGCTGCCGATGACGATCATCTCCGCGGTGAGGTCAGTCGACTCGCTGTCGGCATCTTCGGGAACCCAGATGGGAATCGGAATTCCCCAGTAGCGCTGTCGCGAGACGTTCCAGTCGGGCGCGTTTTCGATGAAGTCGCGGAATCGGTTGTCGCGGGCCCACTGCGGGTGCCACTCGGCGTCGGTGATGTTGTCGAGCAGTTCGTCTTTGATGTCGGTGATCGAAATGAACCACTGGTCGGTGACGAGTTGGATAATGTCGGTGTCACACCGCCAGCAGTGGCCGTAGGAGTGCTCGTAGAGTTCGTCGGCCAAGAGCGCGCCGTTGGCGTCGAGATCGGCCCGAATCGTTTCGTTGGCGTCACGGACGAACTGGCCTTCATACTTGCCGCCAGCCGGGGTGAACGTGCCGTCGCTTTCGACCGAACAGAAGACGTCGAGGCCGAGTTCCTGGCCCCGGTGGAAGTCCTCTTCACCGTGACCCGGTGCGGAGTGAACGAGCCCGGTTCGGTCGGCTTCGACGTAGTCTGCGGTGTACACCTGCCCTGCGCCCTCAAATTTTGCGTAGTCGGGCACTTCTGCGGCCAGCGGATGATCGTACTTCCAGCCGACGAGGTCTGCGCCCGAGAGTTCGGCCTCAATCTCGTAGTCGTCGTACCGGCCCTTGCCAAGCACGCTCTCGACACACTCGCTTGCGACGTAGAGCACCTCGCTGTCGCCGTCTTTCGTCGCGCGAACCTTGCTGTAGGTGAGGCCTTCACCGACGGCCACGAAGGTGTTGCCCGGGATCGTCCACGGCGTCGTCGTCCAGATAACGAGACTGCCCTCGCGGTCGGAAAGCGAGAATTTCACGTAGATCGAGGGATCTTCGACCTGACTGTACTCGACCTCGTTGTTCGCGAGGCCGGTTTCACACCGCGGACACTGCGAGATCGAGCGTTTGCCCTGCTCGACGAGGCCGCGTTCGGCGACCTGTTTGAAGCCGTGCCAGGCGGCCTCCATGTATTCGGGGTCGACTGTTTTGTAGGGATTGTCCCAGTCGAACCACGCGCCGATGGATTTGAAGTCCTCGTCCATCGCCTCGCGGTTCTCCTCGGCGAACGTCATGCATTCCTCAATGAAGGCCTCCATGCCGTAGGCCTCGATATCCTGCTTGTTCTCGAAGCCGAGTTCCTCTTCGACTTTGACCTCGATGGGCAGGCCGTGCATGTCGTAGCCCGGCCGGTCGGTGACTTGGTGGCCGGTCATTCGTTTCTGGCGAATAACGGCGTCTTTCAGCGTTTTGTTCCAGGCGGTTCCGAGGTGCATCTGCCCGGAGGTGTACGGCGGACCGTCGACGAAAAAGAAGGGTGGGTCGTCGGCGTGGGCCTTCTTTGTTGCCGCGTAGGCGTCGTGGTCGTCCCAGTAGGCCTCGACGGCGGATTCGACAGCCGCGGGCGAATACTGGTCGGTGACATCATCCATACTCGAAGGGAGTTTTCGCGTGTATATCAAAACGGTGGTCCTGTCGTCGTCGCGTGACCGATCCTGTTCGCGTTACAATCCTGCTTCTTCGAACGTCGACATCTCGGTGTGGGCTGCACAGGCCGCCCGGTACGTGCTCACCGCGAGCGCCGCGCCGGTTCCCTCGCCGAGTCGCATGTCGTAGTCGAACAGCGGTTCGATCCCGAGCGCGTTCAACTGCACGTCGTGGCCGGGTTCGACCGAGGTGTGCGAGCCGAGCAGATAGTCGGCCACACGCGGTGCAATCGATACGGCGAGCAACGCCGCCGCCCCCGCGATGACGCCGTCGACGACGACCGGGATTCGACGGCTGGCGGCTTCGAGCGTGACGCCAACCAGTCCGCCGATTTCGAAGCCACCAACACAGCGGAGTACCTCGATCGGATCATCCGAGTCCGGGGTGTTTATGGCAATCGCTCGTTCGATCGTTTCGACTTTTTTATTCCTCGTTTCGGCGTCGATGCCGGTTCCGTGGCCGGTGACAGCGTCGACCGTGCTGTCGGTGAGCAGCGCCGTAATCGCTGCGCTCGCGGTCGTGTTGCCGATGCCCATCTCGCCGAGGCCGACGAGGGTGGCGTCGCTCGCGTGCGTACGAACAACCGACCGGCCCGCTGTAACCGCCGCCAGCGCCTGCTCGTCGGTCATTGCGGGCCCGTTGGTCATATTGTTCGTGCCGGGCGCGATTCGGTGCTCGACAACCCCGCTGGGAACGTCGCCGGCGACACCCATGTCGACAACGACGTTTTCGACGTTCCCTGCCGCACAGAGCGCAGTGATGGCTGCGCCGCCGTCGACGAAGTTCCGGACCATCGCAGTGGTGATCGACTGCGGATAGGCGCTGACGCCTTCGGCAACAACGCCGTGGTCGGCGGCCATCGTCACCACGACCGCGGGGTCGACTCGCGGCGCGGTTGTCGACTGGATCGCGGCGAGATCGCTGGCCAGTGTTTCGAGTCGCCCGAGGCTGCCGGGCGGTTTCGTCAGTTCGGCTTGGCGCTCGATTGCAGCCTCACGCGCATCGGTGTCGAGTGGCGGAATCGACACCGCAAGTGGACTGGTGTCGGCCGTGTTGTCGTCGGTCATTCCCCAAAATCCGGGAGGTCGTCGGGCGCTTCGTACTCGGACTCCCACTCGATGTACTCATCGAGCAGTGTATCACAGACCTGCTGGCCGAGTTCGGTGAGGCCGGCGTTGATCGACGAGACGGTCGACCAACTGTCGAGATCCGGGTGGAGGTCGCGTTCCTTCCAGTCTTCGGGCAATCCCGGGGCGTGGTAGCCGACCCGGCCCGCAAAATCGTCCCAAAAAAAGTCGAACCGCGAGATGAGATCGAGGTCGGCGACGATCTCCCACTCCTCGTCGGCCATCTTCGCATCCGTGCGCCACAGCGCGAACGCTTCGGCCCACGCGCCATCGGCCAGCAGCTTGTTGAGTTCGTCGCGTCGGTAGTCGGTCTGGCCAATAACCTCGGCGTCGTCGTACTCGTTGGGATCGACATCACGGAGTTCGGGCGGCTCCGGCGGATCGACGGTCAGGCTCATACCGGCATCTCTCTGCGGGCGCACTAAACACTCTCGGGCGGCCGCAGGTGGGTTACTCGTCGTGATCGTCGAACGGCGACTGTGCGGAGTCGTCGACGGGCGTGAGATCGAACTCATCGGGGTCTCTGCCAGCGGCATCGAGGATTTCGTCGGAAACGGTGATCGGACACTCCGAGCGAACCGCCAGCGCGATTGCGTCGCTCGGCCGGGCATCGAACACCATTCGTTCGGCCTCACCGTTGTCGTACCGCTCGGCATCGACTTTGGCGTAAAACGTGCCGTCGGCCAAGTCGTCGATCCGGATGGCGTCGACCGCACCGCCGAACTCGGTGAGCATTTCGACGAGCAAATCGTGGGTCAACGGCCGCTCGAACGGCTCGCCCGAGAGCGCCAGCTGAATCGACTGGGCTTGGTCGGCGGTGATGAAGATCGGGAGATACGACTCGCGGGCGGCCAGAATGACCGCCGGAACGTTGGTTCCGTCCGCGCCGACACCCATGCCGATGCCCGCAACCTCGGCGGTGTTGGTCATGCTGTGTTGTTCGGGCGGCACGTATGAATAGCTGTTCCTGCTGGTGGGGCCGCGAAAACCCGAGTCCGATACTGGTAAACCCGACGGCCTGTTATCGCGGCCAATGAGCGACCCCGCGGATCGGTCGGCAGGCCCGACAGCCGACGGTCAGGGCGACACTCGCGACGTGTCAGCCGACCCCGACGCGACTGACGTGTCCACGCCGGCCGCTGACGGCAATCCGGCCAGCGGGGTTGACGCCGCGGCCGACACACCGGGCGAAATCACCGTCGTCGGCACCGCCCACGTTTCGTCGGCCAGCGTCGACGAGGTCGAACAGCGGATCGCCGAAAAACGGCCGGACGTCGTCGCCGTCGAACTCGACGAGGGTCGTTATCGCCAGCTGAAAGGCGAGGAACCCGACGACCTCGACGCGAGCGACCTGCTCCGGGGCAACACGGTGTTTCAGTTTCTGGCCTACTGGATGCTCTCGTACGTCCAGACCCGTCTGGGCGACCAGTTCGATGTCGAACCCGGCGCGGACATGATGGCCGCCATCGACTCGGCGGAGTCGTTCGGGATCAGCGTCGCCCTCGTCGACCGCGACATCCAGACGACGATTCAGCGCTTTTGGGCGCGAATGACGATCACCGAAAAACTCCGGATGGTCGGCGGCCTCGCCTTCGGCGTCACCGACAGCCGGGTCGTCGGCATCATGGCCGGACTCATCGTCGGCCTGCTTGCGGGCCCCGCGCTCGCGCTCTTCGGCGGCTCGGTCGGCATCACCGACTTCGTCTACCTTCGGGCCGCGAGCGCCGCGTTGCTCGCGGTGACGACGACGCTCGTGGTCGACCAACTCGCCCGCGGGCTGTCGGGGGATCAACGGCTGGCGGTCGCGCTCGGCGCGGGGCTCACCATCGGCGTTGTTGGCGGCGGTCTGTTCGGCATCGCTGACGGCCTCGTCGGCTCGGTGTTTGGCGGCAGCGTCACGATTATCGGTGGGCTCGCACTCGGCATCACAGGCGGGCTGGCGGTCGGCCTCGTTGCCGCCGCAGTCATCGGACTGGTCGGCACCGACGAACCGCCGGCCGAAGCCGGGCTCGACGAACTCGACATCGAGGAGCTGACCGACGCCGACGTCGTCACGGTCATGATGGAGGAGTTCCGCCAGTTCAGCCCCGGCGGCGCGGAGGCGCTCATCGACGAGCGCGACGCCTACATCGCCCACCAACTGGTCGCGCTGCGCAGCGCGGGCAAAAACGTCGTCGCCGTCGTCGGCGCGGGCCACCGCGCCGGCATCGAGCGGTATCTCGCCCAGCCAGACACGTTGCCCCCGATGTCGTCGCTGGTCGGCCAGGAGAACGGCCGCCGGTTCCCCTGGGGCAAGGCGATCGGGATCGTCCTCTCGGTCGCCTTCGTGACGTTCTTCATCCTGCTGGCGATGGCGGGCGTCCAAGACGGCTTTCTGCTCCGACTGTTTGCGGCGTGGTTCCTCATCAACGCGATTTTCGCGATGGGCTTTGCGAAACTCGCCGGCGCGCGGTGGTCTTCGGCGGGCGTTGGCGGCGCGGTCGCGTGGATGACGTCGATCAACCCCGCGCTCGCGCCCGGCTGGTTCGCCGGCTACGTCGAACTCCGCCACCTCACGGTGAACGTCGGCGACATCTCGACGCTCAATGAACTGTTGGCCGACGAGACGAAACCGTTCGGCGAGATTCTTTCGGAGATGCTGGAGGTGCCGTTGTTCAAACTCATCATGATCGTTGCGCTGACGAACATCGGCAGCATCATCGCGAGCGTCCTGTTTGCCACCTACGTGCTGCCGTTTTTCGGCGCGGAACTCGGCGGCGTCGACGGCATTTCACGGCTGATGATCGAGGGCGCACGAAACAGTGCTGAACTCATCTGGCGGACACTCCCATTCACATGAGCGCGACATACACACTCGGCGGCTACTCGTTTAGTGAGACGGAAGTTCGCGACCTCGCTATCGCGTGGGTCGCACTCAGCCTCGCGTTTGCCATCTTCTTCGGTGGCGGCGGGGCGAACATCGGGGCACTCATCGGCCTCCCGCTTGCGGTGTTGCTCCTCGTGAGCCTGCTCACAGCGGGCGTCGCCTTCCTGCTCCACGAGGTCGCCCACAAGGTGGTTGCCGTCCGCTACGGCCAGCTTGCGGAGTTTCGCGCGGACTACAACATGTTGTTTCTGGCGCTGATGACCGCCCTGTTGGGCGTTATTTTCGCCGCCCCCGGCGCGGTTCTCCACCAGGGCTATATCAGCGAACGCGAACACGGTCACATCGCGATCGCCGGCCCGGTCGTCAACCTGTTGTTGGCCGCCCTGTTCGTCCCGCTCTACATCGCCGGTCTCGCGGGCGGGGTCGGCCTCGTCGAGACGCTCGGCCGGTTCGGCATCATCATCAACCTGTTTTTGGCCGCGTTCAACCTGATTCCCTACGGCCCGCTCGACGGCAAGACGGTCATCTCGTGGAGCAAACTCGTCTGGGCCGCGAGCTTTCTCCTCAGTGTCGTCCTCACGGTGATTTCGGTGCTGGTGCTTGGCCTGTCGTTCCGGATCTGAGCGACGCCGCGTCCCGTTGGCCCGTCTTTGCTGTGGTCGACACGCCCTGAATCATCGTGTTTTTGTGCGCGCCTCCCACCCCTTCAGCTATGACTGACGACGACGCGACCGACGAGGAACTCACCTACGCCGACGCCGGCGTCGACATCGCCGCCAGTGAGGCGGCCACGGCGGCACTCATCGGCGCGGTCGGCGAGAGCGCGGGCGACTACGCCGGTTTGCTCGACATCGGCGACCGGTATCTCGCGCTCGCCACCGACGGCGTCGGCACCAAACTGCTCGTCGCCGAGGCGCTCGGCGACTACTCCACGGTCGGCATCGACTGCATCGCCATGAACGTCAACGATCTCGTTGCCGCCGGCGTTCGCCCGGTCGCCTTCGTCGACTATCTCGCAATCGACGAACCCGACGAGGCGACGGCCGAACAGATCGGCGAGGGGCTGGCTGCCGGCGCTTCGGTCGCCGACATCGAACTCATCGGCGGTGAAACCGCGGTCATGCCGGAAGTCGTCTCGGGGCTTGACCTTGCCGGTGCGTGTGCCGGCCTCGCCGCGAAAAACGCGTTGTTCGATGGCGAGGCAGAACCGGGCGACACGCTCGTCGGCTGGGAATCTTCGGGTATCCACTCGAACGGGCTGACGCTCGCGCGAACGGCGGCAACCAAACAACACGGCTACACCGACCGGTTTCCGCATCCGGGCCACGACACCGTCGGCGAGGCGTTGTTGGAGCCGACACGGATCTACACCGATTTGCTCGACCCGCTTCGGGCGGCCGACGCGCGCGGTGCGGCCCACATCACCGGCGGCGGCTGGACGAATCTCGATCGTCTCGGCGAGCACCGCTACCTTGTCGACAACCCGTTCGACGCCCAGTCAGTGTTCGAGTTCATCCAGTCGGAAGGCGGCGTGTCGGATCGCGAAATGCACACGACGTTCAACATGGGCACCGGCTTTGTCGCCGCCGTCGGCGACGACGCAGTCGCCGCGTCGCTTGCGAGCGACACCGATGGGCGCGTCATCGGCCATGTCGCGGATGCCGCCGACAGCGACGCGGGTGCGGGCGTCTCGATTCGTGGACTTGATCTCTGAGTTGATCACCGTTTCTGTCCGGTAAGCGCGGCCGCTCGAGAATAAAAAACCCACACGCCACGAGAATCGGGTGGTTACAAATGGAGATCCGATGGTTGTGGCGTGTGTTCTTTTAGGATACACACGGTGGCCATTAAATCATTTGCGCTACGGCAGATCACCCCGAAGGGGATACACATAAGAGGCTGAGGAGCGTCTCTTGTCAAGGTTACAAATGGAGATCCGCAGCGGACTCTCATACGGAGATGCATTGCTGGTTCCACAGCGATCGGCGGTCGACAGCCGCAGCGACGTGGACCTCTCGACACAGCTGACGCCAACGCTCGGTCTCGACACCCCCATCGTCAGCGCGGCGATGGACACCGTGACCGAAGCCCCGTTGGCAACCGCGTTGGCCGAACAGGGTGGCCTCGGCGTGATTCACCGGTTTCTCTCGATCGAGGCACAGGCCGAACAGATCCGGCAGGTTTCGCGGGCCGGTCGACTCGTCGGCGCTGCCGTCGGCATCGACGAGGATTATCTCGCCCGCACCGAGGCGATTCTCGACGCCGGTGGCGACGTCATCGTCCTCGATGTCGCTCACGGCCACATGGAACGCGCACTCGACGCGGTCAGCGCGATTCGTGCGGAGTACGACCCCGAACTCGTCGCCGGCAACGTCGTCACGCCCGACGCCGTCGAGGATCTGTACACCGCCGGCGCGGACTGCGTGAAAGTCGGGGTCGGCCCCGGCTCACACTGTACGACTCGGGAAGTCGCCGGCGCGGGCTACCCCCAGCTAACCGCCGTCGACGAGTGTGCCGACCGCGCGCACGAACTGGGAATCACCGTAATGGCCGACGGCGGCATTACGGGCTCCGGCGACGCCGCAAAGGCGCTCATGGCCGGTGCCGACTCGGTCATGATGGGCGGCTTTTTCGCCGGCACCGACGAAGCACCGGGCCGCGTTGTTTCGCGTAACGGCGACCGATTCAAACGCTCGCGCGGCATGGCCTCGGTCGGCGCAAACGACGACCGCGAGGACAAGGAGATCGCGGTCGACGCCGGCGAGGGCGTCGAAGCGCTCACCCCGTACAAAGGGCCGCTCGCACCCCACACCGCGTCGTTTTTGCAGGGAATCCGCTCGGGACTGAGCTACTGTGGTGGCCATACCATTGAGACGGCTCGCGAAAATGCGGTGTTCGTGCAGGTGTCGCCGGGCGCAAAAGCGCGTGAAAGCGCCCACGGCGTGCTCGTCGACTCGCCCCCAGAGCGCGCGACTGAACCCGAACCAGTCGTCCAGTAGACCGCGGCGTAGAACACAAGGGTTGTTAGCCGGTCGGCCGAAGACGACGTATGCGAATTGCGAGCCGCGGCCGTGGCGAGGAGGGTCGAGACCGAATGACGCTCGTCCCCGAAACCGTCGACGACCTGTGGCATCTCTCGTACGTGCTCGAACCGGGCGATTTCGTCTCGGGCGACACCACCCGCCGGATTCAGCGCGACGACGACCAGATGCGCGACACGGGCGGCCAGCGCGAACATCTTTCGGTCACCATCGAGGTCGAGAGCGTCGAGTTCGCCCGGTTTGCCAACCGGCTCCGCGTCGGCGGCGTCATCACCGGCTGCTCGCGCGAAGACCAACTCGGTCACCACCACACGCTCAACGTCGAAACCCACGAAGAGCTCACGGTCGAGAAACATTTCAAGGCCGACCAGGTCGACCGGATCAAGGCGGCCGAAGCGGCCGCCGACAACCCGTCTGTCGCCATCGCGACCATCGAGGAGGGCGAAGCCTACATCCATCTCGTCAAGGAGTACGGCATCGACGAGTACGCCTCTTTTACCAAACCAACGGGAAAGGGCGAGTACTCACGACCCCGCGACGAACTGTTCGACGAACTCGGTGATGCGCTGGGCCACCTCGACGTCGACGCAATTATTCTCGCCGGCCCCGGGTTTACCAAGCAGGACGCCCGCGACTATTTTTCCGAAAACCACCGCGCGCTCGACGAGTTGCTCACGGTTGTCGATACGTCGAGTGCGGGTGGCCGCGGCGTCCACGAGGTGCTCAAACGCGGTGCCGTCGAGGAGGTCCAAGACGAGACGCGCATTGCGCGAGAAGCCGAGACGATCGACGAACTCATGAACCGAATCGCCGACGGCGCAAAGGCCGCCTACGGAATCGACCAGGTTGCCGAAGCGGCCGAGTTCGGTGCGGTCGAAGAACTGCTCGTCCTCGACGAACGACTGCGCGATGAGCGACAGGGCGACGGCGACTGGGGCATCGATGTCAACGACGTGATCGAATCGGTCGAACAGAAGGGTGGCGACATCACGGTGTTTTCGGCGGCGTTCCAACCCGGCACGCAGCTAAAAAATCTTGGCGGAATTGCGGCGTTGCTCCGGTACCGGTTGCAGTAGCGAACCGTCTCTCGGATTACAGGCGCAACGATTTAACCGCCCGCGGCCGACTGTCCGATTGTGAGCAACGCAACTGCGAGCAATCGAACCATTGTTCAGCGCATCGAACGGTGGCTCGAGTTCATCTTTTACAGTGGCGTTGAGCTGTCGGTTCTCGGGAGTCCGGCGCTGCTCATCCTGTTGTACTTCCCGTTTTACGACATCGACGCCAACGCGATTGCCGGGCTCTCGACGATCATGTTCGGCACGCTCTGGCTGGCGATGTTCCGCGGGGGCTACCTGCCGGCGCGCGACTACCCACGGCTCGGTAACTTCAGTTCGGTTCCGCTTCGAACGGTGTACTATTCGGCGACCGTGCTGGGGGCGACTTGGCTCGGCGCGTTCGGCTGGCAGGTGTTCGGTACGCTCGCGGTTGGCTTTCTGTTGCCCATCGGCGTCACGTGGCTCGCGTTCGCCGCCTTTCCGTTCGTCTGGCGGGGCGAGCGCGTTCGGTAAGCGCGAGCGGCGTTCTGACGATTTATTACTTATTTTCCAGTGAGCGCCTTGCTCGCCGGCGCAAATTCGATCGACTGGCCGAGTCCCCGTTCGCGAGCCCGCTCGTACAACATTGCGGCGGCGGCAACCGTCTCGATTCCCGTCCCGCCGCTGTCGAACACGGTGATGTCCGTGTCGCGTGCGCGTCCAGCCGCGTTGCCGGCGACGACATCGCCGAGCTCCGCGTGAATGTGCGTTTCGTCGACAGCGCCGGCATCGAGCGCGGCGAGAAACGAGCCGGCATCCTGCGTGACGCGCTCGCGGAGATCCGGGACGTAGACGCTTCGTTCGATGGTCGTCGTATCCAACTCGCGCTTGCGCCGGTGGTACTGGCCCATCGCGGTGACGTGCGTTCCGGGCGCGAGGAGGTCGCCGTCGAACACCGGCTCGCTCGCGTTCGTTGCGGTAATAACGATGTCGCTGTCGACGACCGCACCCCTGCTCGATTCGACCGCTTCGACCGGGAGTTTGAGTGTTTCAGTGAGCTCTGCTGCAAACGCCTCGCGGTTCTCGGGTGTTGGCGAGTATACCTTCACAGCCGAGAGATCACGAACGGTCGCGGTTGCGCGGAGTTGCCCGCGGGCCTGCGGTCCCGAACCGATGACGCCAACCGTGTCGGCGTCGGCCCGGGCGAGCGCGTCGACGCCGACCGCGCCCGCCGCACCGGTTTTGAACGGATTCAGGCGCGCGCCGTCGAGCAGCGCGAGCGGTTCGCCGCTGTCGGCGTCGAACAACGGTGTCATGAACCACGCGTCACGCTCGCCGAAGCCTGCCGAATACATGTAGCCGCCCATCACGCCTGAGTCGGGGAGAATCGCGCTGTACGCCGTGAGCATGCCGGGCGGGTCGTCGCCGAACAGCGCGGTCCGTGGTTTCGCCGGCGCACCCTCACCGCGCTGGCGGTAGCCGTCGGCGACGCAGTCGACGTAGTCGGCGGGCGTCGCCAGACCGTCGATGTCACTGCTGGACAGAAACAGGGTGTCAGTCATAGCTGTCCTATGTGGGGAGTCGGCAAAAAACGGGTGGCCAGCAGGAATCGACTCGGGGAATGACATGGTCGTCGCGACCACCCAGTGAGTTCACCACTCCCTCGCGCGCTCACGAATAGCCACGAGCTATTGTTCGGTGCTCGCGTGCTGTTGGGGCGGCTGAGCGGTGTCGGATGCTGTCGGTTCCGACACACTGGGAACATTCACGAACAGCGCGTGGCCGATAATGGCTATTGCGCCCGTCGCGCCAACAACCACGGCGGCGTTGAGCGACATGCCTGCCACCCAGAGGGCTGCGGTACCGCCAACCAGCAGCACCGGAATCAGGGCGAGCACGTAGTCATAGTAGCAGTTCATAATTCATTACATACATTGGTTGAACAGTACATAAAATTTTCCCATACCTCACCACTGACCATTGGAAACTAATCCGGTTGCTTTTGTATAAGTTATAGAGATATCGCGTCGAGAGAGCCACGTTGGCGACGCAGTACTGGGTGCGTTCACGACTGAGTAGTGGGTAATATACTGCTACCGCGACCCGTGGCGCACACACGCATTGCTGTCGCGGTCGAGACCACACCCAAACCGATCAACGCCGTCGAACCGACGGGTTCACCCGATGAGTTTGAAAAAGAGCCAACGGAGTCCGCCGATGAGCACACCGGGCAGGACGAGCGTGATCAGGACAAAAATCACGTCAAGATCGCCGGGGAACACGGGCGTCCACCGGAGCGCAAAGCCGATCAGTGCGGCCAACACCCACGCGCGGATCCCCAGCGGGACGGCCGCTTTCGCCGACTCGGCCGCACCCGCGGAGTAGGCACCGATCAGCACCGCGGCAACGACCCACCCGAGCAGAAAGGGGGCGTAGACGCCGAGCGCGCGCTCGGGAAGAAGCGTGTTGTGTTGGATCATACCGTACGTGAGAACACCGATAATCGCCACGAGGTCGCCCACGGCGAGCGGCAGTGCCGCCGAATCGACACGGTCGTCGAGCGCGGCCGGGAGTGCAAGCATACCTGACGGTTCGGGCGGACGGTAAAATCTTCAATGGTTCGCCCCGACAACGGTGTACTCGAAACCCCCATCGAGAACCGACACCGTGAATCCGGCCGTTGCGAGCAGTTCAGCCAGCGCTTTGGGCGTGTGAAACGTCGACTCCATGCCGATTGCGTGCTCGGCGCGAGCGAGCAGCCAGCCAAGCGGATGGCTCGGGTCGAACTCGCGAATCACACAGACGCCGCCCGCCCGAATCGCCCGCTGTGCCTCGTCCAGCACCGCGGCCTGATCGGGCATGTGGTGAAACGCGTCGACGACAATGGCGGCGTCGACCGCATTGTCACCGAGTGGCAACCGACTCGCATCTCCCTGCACCGCGCTGAGCGGGCCGACCATCCCCGCGTTGTCACCGGACGACCGCCGCCGGATTCGTCGGCCGCTTTCGTCCGGCTGTCGCGTTCGTGCTCGCTCCAGCATCCCACGTGAGATGTCGACGACGGTTCGCTCGGTGGCGTCGACCGCGATTGTCGCGCGGCCGCTTCCCCCGCCGAGGTCGACGAGTCGGTCGACCGATCGGTCGGCGCGTGCCAGCCCAGCGCGCAGCGCGTCGTCATCGGCTGCCGGCATGACGATGTCGTACAGCGGTGCCAGTCGGTTGAAAAAGCGAACGTCGCCGACTCCGTGCATACGGTACCGTTGGGTCGTCTCCCGTTTAGTGATTGCTCCGTTGTGTTGGGACGTTTTGATCCTGCAAAACAATCTTCGGATTCACCGGGATGTTTATCAGTTTCCTGCTGGTCTACGGGGTATCCGACATGAACCGTCGTACAATCGCGCTTGCAGTGGGCGGGACGATTCTCGTAGCTGGCTTGCTCGTGGCCGTTGTTGGCGTTCCAACTCACCTGTTTTTCACTCCGACGGACACCGGGGCTGCCGCTGGGCTCGCTGCCGACGATGTCGACGACGAGGTGGTCGCCGAGGGCTTGGAGGTTCCGTGGGAAACCGTTGTTCTCGACGAGGGGAGGTATCTCGTGACCGAGCGAACCGGCGCGCTGCTGCTGATCGAAGACGGCGAAACCCACGTCATCGAGCGCTTTGGCGAGTTGGACGAGCCGTTCCTCGGTGAGGGTGGACTCCTGGGCATTGCACTCCATCCCGACTTCGAGGAGAACCGACAGCTGTACGTCTATCAGACGGTCGACCGCGAGGATGTCGAGAACACGGTCCGGCGGTTCGACCTCGATCTCGACCAGCGCGAACTCCGCAACGAGGAGACGATCATCGACGAAATTCCAAGCGACCGCATCCACAACGGCGGGCGAATCGCCTTCGGTCCCGACGACCACCTCTACATCACGACCGGCGATGCGAACGAAGCGGATCTCGCACAGGACACCGACTCGCCGGCCGGCAAAATTCTGCGCGTCGAGGCCGACGGCTCGGTTCCGGCTGACAATCCCTTCGACAACGAGGTCTACTCTTACGGCCACCGCAACGCGCAGGGACTGACGTGGGATGACGAGGGCCGACTCTGGGCGACCGAACACGGCCCGACGGCGCGGGACGAACTCAACGTCGTCACTGCGGGCACGAACTACGGCTGGCCGACTATCACGGGACACGAAACTCATCCCGAGATGACGTCGCCGGCGTTTCACTCCGGCCCCCACGAGACGTGGGCTCCGGCTGGAGCGACGTTCGTTGATAACCGCGTCTTTTTCGCCGGGCTCCGTGGTGAGCGACTCTATGAAGCCGGTGTCGTCGACGACGAGGTCAACAGTTTTGTCGCCCACTTTGGCGGCGATTACGGCCGACTCCGCGCGGTAACGGTTGGCCCCAACGAAGAGTTCCTGTATCTCACGACGAGCAACACTGACGGTCGCGGCGAGGAGCGCGCTGGTGACGACAAACTGATCCGGGTGCCGGTTGACGCATTTTAGCGGCCGATACGCGGCGTCGACGCAGTATCGGGTTCGACACGCGGCGTCGTTTTATTTCGCGCGCGGAACCGTCACATCGGCCAATCCTGCCTCGATCTGCTCGCGCGTGTCCGCAAATTTCGGTGGCAACACGAGTTTCTCACCAAGGGCATCCAGCGGTTCGTCGCTATCGTAGCCCGGATCGCTCGTCGCAAGTTCGAACAGGACGCCGTTTGGCTCCCGAAAGTACACCGAGCGGAACCAGTGGCGGTCGATCTGGTTGGTCGACCGCACGCCGTGGGCGCGAACCGCCTTCCGCATCGCCTCCTGATCGGCGTCGGTCGGCGTCTGAAA